>WTJX01000675.1:3477-13459 GCA_011524675.1 Cytophagales bacterium | reverse complement strand
GATGACAAAGTTTGGGATATTTGGAGAAGATTAGTTTTGCCAAAGATCAGTTACTTATCAATTCTAAAACTGATTCCAGTAAATAGTCAAGAACAAAACACAACACCACTCTACTATTTTAGAATACTCTTAGACTATCAATTTAGGTCTATCATACACCCGAAGTTATCGGTTTCAACAACTGAAATTGTAGTAAAAGAAAAAACAAAAAGGATAAAAAAGAAAACACCTTCTAGAGAAGGTCAACAACTATACAGAAAGAAAGTAATTGAACATATGCCACAGTGTCCATTTACGAAGATTTCAGATGATAGATTATTAATAGCAAGCCATATCAAGCCATATAGGGCATGTATCAATGATGATAAAATAAGTGAAGCAATTGATTATTATAATGGTTTGGCATTATCTCCAACCTATGACAAACTATTTGATCAAGGATATATTACATTTAAAGATAATGGAGAGTTAATTTGTGGAACTCAGTTAACAGCTTATACTTGGGAAAAACTAAATATAAATCCAAATGCTAAAAACATTATGAGAATTTATCCCGAAAAAAGGGAGGCATATTTAGAGTTCCATAGGCAAAATGTATTTCAAGATGATATTAACGATATGTTATAGAGTTACAGTAAAAACAAGATTATCAATCAACAAAACTATCCAAAAGAGTAAGTAATCTTTGCTGATAGGTTTCCACAGCATACCTTTTTTCTATCGTTTTTCTTCCTTCTAAGGCGATGCTATTTCTCACTTCTTCGTTTTCTATCAATAAAGATAAAGCCGAAAACCATTCTTCTTCACTATGGGCAAGCAATCCATCTTTTTGGTGTTCAATAATTTCTTTATTAACCCCGACTGGAGAAGCTATCGTAGCTACTTCTGATGCCATGTATAATAAGGCTTTCATACCACATTTACCCCTCTCCCACTCGTTTTCTTCTAATGGCATGATGCCTATATCAAAACTTGATAATATTTCTCTTTCTATTTCTTTTTTCCACGCGATTCCTTTTGTACCTAATTGCTCATGCTCGTAATCGGCATCTCCAAAAACAAGGATGTTGATCTTCTCTTGATACTTGGCTTTTAAGCGCAGTAGTACCTTCTCTAAATATTTAAAATGATTGATGGTGGTGTGGCTACCACTCCAACCGATGCAAATACTATCTTTCTTTTTATTGCTTGCTGATTGTTTTGTAAAATATGTAGTATCTACTACGGTAGGAAACATGATAACATTGTTGTTATACGGGATGGCATAATCATGTAAAAACGCATTGCCTGCGAGCACCGCATCTGCCATGCGTATGATGTCTTTGGTCTTAGATGGTTTTTTGAGAAAATGTAGGCTACGCTTGACGTTGGGTTGCTGCATCCAAATGGCATCATCAAAATCAAAAACAATTTTTTTACCTGTTAGCTTTAACAGCTTTTCAAAAAAAGTAGTCCCCAACATATGTACTTCTCTCTGAATGAAAATAATGTCATGAGAAAAGGCCCTAATCACATCTCTGAAACGAATAAAAATGGACTTGATAAGTATTTTTAACTTTTGAAATATAAAGCCTGACTGATAGAAGTAAACATCATCTTTTTGGGATATGATATAGGAATAGGTAATGACGTAACCATGCTGTTTGAGTATGTCTTGGTATTGCTCAAATCTGAAACGCTGACTGGGTGACCTGTCTGGTCGATGAATAGCTGGAAATAAGATTTTTTTAGTTTCCATACACTTGCTGATATACTTTTTGGGCTATAGTAAAGCTTCTATACTTCTGAGCTACTGCTTTTACCTTTAAACGTATATGTTCTCTATCATCATGTGTTAGCAAACGGTCTATCGCTTGTATAGCATTGAGGTAAGCTTCTGAAGTGAGGTTTTGTAACACATGACCAATTTTTTCTTTCTCAATAATTTCGGAGTCTTCAGAAATATTTTTAGTGATGACAGTAGGCAAACCTGCTGCCCAATACTCTCCATTTTTGATAGGAGTAGTATAGTAGTTGGCAGGAATAGCTTTGAGAGGAGAGAAAGCAAAGTCGCCTAAAGACAAATATAGCGGTATCTCATGATGAGGGACATAACGCTGTATCACATTATCTGAATCTACACCTGATAAAAAACATAATTCATCTAGCTGATCTTTGGGGTGGTTGTTTAGCAGTAATACTTTAAATCGCCCTTTCCAATAGCTTTCTGCAACCTCAAAAAAATCAAAAATTTCGGATGTAAGGTACATCCCTCCTATTTTACTAGCGCAAACACAAATGATGTCATTTTCTCCAATACCTAATATTTCTCTCAATTGCTTTGTTTCGGATGGTGCTACCAAAAATGAATCTACAGATACACATGAGGGTTTCCATAAAAACTGCTCAATACTTACCCCATAGTGTTGTAAGGTATAAGCTTTCATGTTTTTGTTGGCTGCGATGCAAATATGAGCGTGTTTAGCTTGTTTTTTTTCAAAGTAAGCTAACATACGGTAAGCTAGACTAGTCTTTTTCCATGTATTACTTTGGAGCATGAGGGCAGAGTGTGGCTCAAAGCTATCAATGATAAGTTCTACTTTAGTCAATTTGGATAAAACATAGCCCAACATACCAGAAGGGGTACAAATGGCATGTATCGTATCTATTTTTTCTTTTTTGATGAGCCAAAAAAGCTTAACGCTAAGTAAAAACATATTAGCTATGGCTAATAGTCCAAAGGGTACATACTTATGTGAAATCCAGTATTGTTGGTGCTTTGCTAGTTGTTGCTTGTAAGCTGTTTGTTCGGCGGAGCTACATCGTAGTTGTTTTTTTTCTAAGGTTTGTAAATAAATAGCCTCACACCCAATGATGTTTATCATATTGAGGTAAGGAAGTGTATATGACTGTATAAGCCCTTCTTTGATACCCCAAGATGTTAATACAAGAATCTTCTTTCTACTGCTACTCACTTACTTAAAAATTATCTTCAAAAATAAGAGAATTATACTTTTTGTAACACCTAATTTTAGAATAGATTTAAATAAATATTTCATCGCTTGTATTTTCTTGCTATCCAAACGAGCTTGTACAGCACAGAAAAAGTAAGAATTTGCTTCTAACAAACGTATATCTCGAGATGATGTCAAAAGGTTTTCTTTCAATAAGTCTGTAAGTGCCAACCTACTTACAATGATTCTTTGAAAATCTTTATTCATAGAACGCTCAGGATGATCTAGCATACAGACGGTATATTGATCTATGAGCATCAAGGGTGTATGTATGGTGTTATGAATGATAAAATACCAATCTTCACAGCGTGTCAAGCTGCTATTTTCATTAAAGAGGTGTAGCTGTTTATTTTCTAGAGAAACACAAAAGTTACAACAAAGAAAATTCCCCATCAAAAAATCTTGATAGCTATAAAGCCCTTCTTTTTTTGATGTTAGGTATGTGTTGTGTCTAAGTTTAGCTCCTTTTTTGAGCTGATGCTTGGTTGCAAAGAAGTAAATATTAGGATTATTGCTTATATAATGATGGAGGGTTTCCAAATGATGACTTAAAAATAAATCATCAGAATCTAAAAAAACAGCAAATTTACCATTAGCATTTTTGATACCTAAATTTCTTGCTGCTGCCCTTTCTTTATTTTCTTGATAAATATAACGTATGCGTGCGTCTTTGCTAGCCATAGTACGCACAAGCTCTTGGGTATGGTCTGTGCTACCATCATCTATCACTATGATCTCAAAGTCTTCAAAGCTTTGCTTTACTACTGAATTAATAGTATTTTCTAAAAACTCAGCTCTATTGTAGCTAGGGATAATGACAGAAAAAAATGGCAAGATAAAAATTAGTTGTTAATAGAAGCATAAGAGTCTTCAAACTCTTTGAAGTTACCAAAACAAATAGCATCTAGGCTTTCTTCTAAACTGGAAGTATCCAGTTTTTGTTGGATAGACGAAAGATTATCTTTTACAAAAGCGGTAAAACGTTCAGGAGAAAAAAGATATTCTTCTGTCTCTTCATTATAAAAGTGTGGTGGAAATTCTTCATCGGAAAAGCCTGAACGCAATGGATAACCATGAAATGCAGTAGGAAGTACTCTCCCATCGAATATTAAAGGATGAATGACATATAGCACTTCATCCCCTAATAGGTTTACAATGCCCAATACCTCTAGTCCTTCTTTGGCAAGATGTCCAAAAGTATTTTTAAACTTTGCAAGTAATTGTTCTTTGCTCATGTTCTCTAATAACCTCCCCTATCAATATACGTCTGTAAATCTTTGTCTCCCCTACCCGATAAGTTGATTACCAGTACATCATCACTTTTCAAATCTAGTTTGTCAAGGGTAGCAAAGGCGTGTGCTGTTTCTAATGCAGGGATAATTCCTTCTAACCTACTGACCATGATGGCGGCTTTGAAGGCTTCTTCATCTGTAACGCTATAAAAAAGTCCCCTACCAGAGTCGTATAAATGTGCGTGCATCGGTCCTATACCTGGGTAGTCAAGACCCGCAGACATAGAGTAAGGTTCTATCACTTGCCCGTCTTCGGTCTGCATGACCAATGATTTGCTACCATGCAATACGCCGGGCTTACCTGAGTAAGTAGTAGCTGCGGTCTTACCTGTCTCTACACCTAAGCCTGCTGCTTCTGCCGCCACAAGTTTTACTTCTGTGTCATCTAAAAAATGATAAAACGCTCCTGCAGCGTTGCTTCCTCCTCCTACACAAGCAAGTACATAGTCTGGCAGTTCTCTCCCTTCATGTGCTTTCAATTGCCACCTTATTTCTTCGCTTATGATGGCTTGGAAACGTGCTACCATATCTGGGTATGGGTGAGGACCTACTACTGAGCCTATGATATAGTGTGTATCTTCTGGATTGTTTATCCAATCTCTCATCGCTTCGTTTGTGGCATCTTTTAAGGTTTTAGAGCCACTTTGGGCTGCTCTTACTTCTGCCCCCAATATTTTCATTCGCTCTACGTTGGGACGTTGTCTTTCGATATCTACTGCCCCCATATAGATCACGCAGTCTATGCCCATCAAGGCACAAGCTGTGGCGGTAGCTACGCCATGTTGCCCGGCACCTGTTTCTGCGATAATACGTTTTTTATTGAGCTTTTTTGCCAATAAAATTTGTCCTAACGTATTATTTACTTTGTGTGCCCCTGTATGGCATAAGTCTTCTCTTTTGAGGTATATTTTTGCGCCATATACTTCCGAAAGCCTTGCTGCATAGTATAATGGTGTGGGTCTTCCTACATAGTCTCTGAGCAAGTCTCCTAATTGAAGCTGAAAGGATTCTTCTTGTATGATTTCTAGATAGTTTTCTCTCAGCTCTTCAATATTTTTATACAGCATCTCTGGAATGAAAGCACCTCCAAAGTCTCCGTAATATCCTCTCTTGTCAACTTGATACATCATCTACTTTTTTTATTTACTATTTGTCACAGTAGGCTCTTGCAACTGAGACATTTTATTTCTTAATGTTTTGAGCTTCTCTACATCCTTGAAGCCTGCCTTAGATTCAAATTTACTATTGACATCTATAGCATGTAATGGTAAATCTTGCAAGAGACTTATATTTTCAAGGTTAGAGACAGAAAGCCCTCCAGCAAGTATAAAAGGAATTTTTAAGCTGTAGGTGTTCAGAACTTTCCAATCAAAAGCGACACCATTCCCCCCTTTATTTTCTCCTTTAGTATCAAACAAAAAGAAATCTACAAAGTTTTGATAATCTCTAAGCTGCGATGGATATATACTACCTTTAACACCTATCGCTTTGATGATCTTTATCCCTTTATCTTTTAACCTTTGACAAAAAGAAGGTGTCTCATCTCCGTGCAACTGTACAAGGTCTAAACCGTATTCTTTCACCTTCTCTAGTACAAAAGAAAAGCTTTCATCTACAAACACACCAACTTTTTCTATCCCTTCAAGTTGTTTCACAACGGAAGCATCCAAGTCTGAGGCATCCCTTGGAGACTTGTGGTAAAAGATAAGTCCCAAATAATCTGGCTTTATTTCTTCCGCGATTTGTTTTATATTCTGTGGGTTTTTCATTCCACATACTTTAAGCTTTATATTGTTTATCATAAGATGATGTTAATATTCACTTTAAAAAATAATTCCTTTGGTAGTACTTTGCTTTTAGTCTTTTGTTATGCGATGACAACGAAAAATATCATGTTTCAGTGTTGATAACAGTATATTAAAGGATTAGTTTAGTCCTTCTGTTTTACATATCACTTTTTTAAAAATAGTCAACAACTTATAGACTATTGACTCAATACAAAAAAGCTAACTGCTAATACCTAAAAGCCAAAGGCTCTTGAGAATAAAGATATCGTTTGCCGAATGCTTACTTTTTATACTATAACTAAGATAACAAAGCTTAATTAATGTAATGATGCCTTAAACGGTAAGGATTGTAGTATTTTGCCTTCTAGTTCGTTCCAGTAGTCTAATCTGGAATAAACCTTTTTCTCATCAAAATAACACAATGCCATTCTTACAAATACTTCTCCGTGCTTTGCTTCTGATGCCCACAAATCGTGATAAAACTTTTTTAGTTCGGGTTCTTCCAAGGCTTCATAGACCAATCTAAAACGTTCTGCCCCACGACACTCTACGATAGAAGCTACTAACAGACGATCCATAAAACGCCCATCTACATCAGACTTACAATGGTCTATCAACTGTTTTACATATAGGTCTTGGGACATTCCTTCTTTGAGCTGAATTCCTCTCTTTTGCATAATGTCATATACTTGCTGAAAATGCTCTAATTCTTCTCTCGCTATCTCAATCAACTCAGGAATAATCTCTACTCTGTCTGGACACTTAGCCACAAAACTCATAGCCATAGAGGAAGCCTTGCGTTCGCAATCAGCATGATCTTGTAAAAAAGACGGAAAATCATTCATCACTGCCGCTACCCACTCCGGACTGCTGGATGTATTCAATTCTATTCGTAATTGCATTAGGTAAAATTAGTAAACTAGCGCTAAAGTACCTCACCTTATTTCAATTTTGATTTGAAGAATAGTTTTTTTTAATCCACAATTTGTGAGCAATAAAAAATTAAGAAAATGAAGGGTTCACAGTGATTAGTGGTTAATATTGAGTTATGAGTTATGTGTGATGTGTTATATGTTTAAAAAAGCCATGGAATATCTACCATCTACCATCGACTATGAACTATGGACTCGTTCTAATGACTCAATACTCAAAGCCTTCTTATAATGAAAAACGTATTTTCCGTATGAATATTATCGTTTTACAATTTCAAAAAGGCTTCTAATATTTTTGATCCTTCCTCACCACTTTTTTCGGGATGAAACTGTACTGCATGGAAATTGTCTTTTTGTAGGGCTGCACTATACTCACTAGCATAGGTAGTTTTGGCAGTAGTAAACTCTTGGTGCATTTCAGCATAAAAGCTATGCACATAATAGACATAAGCATCTTCTGATATATCGCCAAATAAAGGAGAGTTTAGTTTCTGTATCGTGTTCCAACCCATATGCGGAACTTTGAAGATTTCTCCTTCGTCATTTTTTTTGTTAAACTTTTTTACCTTCAAAGGAAAAACGCCTAAGCAGTCGGTATCGCCCTCTTCTGAATGGCTACACATGAGTTGTAAGCCTATACAAATGCCTAAAAAAGGCTGCTTTAGCTGAGGGATCACTTGATCTAAGCCTGTTTTTTTTAAGCTTTTCATGCAAGAACTTGCTTCTCCTACGCCTGGGAATATTACCTTATCTGCTGATTGTAGGGTGGCTATATCATTGGTCAATATAGGAGATACATTCAAGCGGTTTAGTGCATAAATGACAGATTGTACATTACCAGCGTTATAGTCTATGATGGCTATTTTCATGAGTTTAAAATGTGTTCAAGTGTTCGTGTATTCGAGTATTCAAGTTGAAAAAGCCTTGAGGTATGAGCTATGGGCTTTGAGCATTTTTAATCATTGCCTTGTGAGTTAAGCCCACTAACCTTCAACCTTTAACTTTTAGCACTTTCTTCTTTTTGCTTTAATAGCTTTTTTTGGTACTTCCCTTGGATGATATCTACAATGACCAATACACCCAACACAAAGTAAAAAGTAGCTTTACTCATGGCTTCTATCTTATAGCCAAAAATCTCTAAGTGTGACATGTGTGCTCCCTCTGAAAGCAACATAATCCCTACTATAAACAATACAAATAGCCCTAGTACTTCGTACATTCTGTTTTTCTTAAGGAAAGCGGCTACTTTGTCTGACAACCATATCATCATGACACCACTGATCACAATGGCAGCTGCCATCACCCAAAAGGTATCTGTCAGTGCCATCGCACTCAAAATAGAGTCCACTGAAAATACCAAATTCATGATGACAATCATACCAATGATTTTGTTTACGGATACTTTTTCTTCCTTTTCTTCCTCATCATGTTCTAGGTATAGCATATGCCATATCTCTTTTATTGCGGTATATAGTATGAAGCCCCCTCCTACTAACACGATGATGCTATGAATGCTGATGTGCATATGTAGTTGGGTGATGTCTATTTTAAAAACAGAGCGGTCTATGTATTCATGCATTTTTACAAGAAAGAACAATAAAGCTATACGCAAGACCATGGCAATGATGATTCCGATGTTTCGTACGTTTTTTTGCTTGTCTAAAGGAGCTTTTTTTGACTCTAGATTGATGTATAATAAATTGTCAAAACCCAATACTGCTTGTAAGAGTATGAGCAATGCTAGGGTAATTAGATTAGCTATCATGATGTTGTTAGTTTTTTAAATTTTACTGTTTTCTGTAAATAATATATTTTGTCTTGTATCTCTTTGTATCTGTAGTCTATAAGACACCTTTAGTACTTGGTATTTCGTTGCTGTCTTTGTCCTGCTTTACTGCCATTTTGATGGCTTTTGCCAAGGCTTTGAATATGCTTTCTATTTTGTGGTGCTCGTTATCACCTTCTGCTTTGATGTTCAAGTTACACTTTGCGGTATCGCTAAAAGATTTGAAAAAATGATATACCATTTCTGTAGGCATATCCCCTACTTTTTCTCTTTTGAACTGTACATCCCATTCTATCCAAGGTCTGCCCCCAAAGTCGATGCCTACCTGCGCGAGACAGTCGTCCATAGGCAACAAGAAGCCATAACGCATGATTCCTTTTTTGTTTCCTAAGGCTTGTAGGTATGCCTCTCCAAGTGCTAAAGCAGTGTCTTCTATGGTATGATGTTCGTCTATATGTAGGTCTCCCTCTACTTTTACACTCAAATCTGCTCCCGAATGCCTTCCTATTTGGTCAAGCATATGGTCAAAGAAGTGCAATCCCGTAGCGATGGATGTCTTGCCACTACCGTCAAGGTTGAGTGTAATGTCTATATCTGTTTCTTTGGTTGTACGCTTGACTGTGGCGGTACGTGCGTCTTTCAATAAAAAGTCTGTAATTTCTTTCCAGTCTAAGCTAGTAAGCGCAGCTGCATCGTAAGTATCTTCTGCAATATAGATACCTTGACAACCAAGGTTTTGCGCTAACTCAATGTCTGTTTTTCGGTCTCCTATCACATAAGAGTTTTCCATATCGTAGATAGGATTATCCATATAAGCAGTCAATAGCCCTGTTCTAGGTTTACGGGTAGGGGCATTTTCATGCTCAAAGGTTTTGTCTATTTTGATGGCGTCAAAAACAATTCCTTCCCCTTCTAGCGTACTTAGCATTTTGTTTTGCGCTACCCAAAAGGTGTCTTCTGGAAAAGAGTCTGTACCTAAGCCGTCTTGGTTGGTAACCATCACGAGCTCATAGCGTCCACTTTGTGCTATCTTTTGTAACGAACTAATAGCATACGGCAGAAAATCTAATTTCTCTAAAGAGTCCACTTGAAAATCTACAGGTGGCTCTTTGATGATGGTGCCGTCTCTGTCAATAAATAAAACCTTTTTTTTCATGAGTTTTTATACGTTTTACGTTTTGGGTTCTACGTT
>WTJX01000675.1:0-3377 GCA_011524675.1 Cytophagales bacterium | reverse complement strand
TAGCGTATCATTTTCTTCTTTTGTACCTACAGATATCCTAAGGCAACCTTCACAAGCGATTACGCTTGACCTATCCCTCACAATGACTCCCTGTGCCATCAATTCGGTATGGATTTTTTTAGGCTCTGTAACTTTTACCAGTAAAAAGTTGGTCTCCGAAGGGTAAATTTCAAGGACACAAGCCAGCTTATTCAGTTCCTCTTTGAGTCTTTCTCTTTCTGTATTGATACGTTGCACCAATGTCCTCATTTCCTCCACACGGTCTAAGCTCTTCATAGCTAAATCTATGGTTGCTTGATTGATGTTGTAAGGAAACTTTATTTTAGTGAGTAATTGGATGATTTCTTGCGAGGCAAAGCACATCCCCAAGCGCAAAGCTGCCATTCCCCATGCTTTGGAGAAGGTATGTAAGATGACCAAGTTGGGGTATGTGGCTAATTCACTTACAAAGCTTTCTTGCTCCGAAAAGTCAATATAAGCCTCATCTACGACTACCAAACCATCAAAAGAAGTAAGTAATTGATGTGTTTTATCTTTGGAAATGCTGTTGCCAGTAGGATTGTTGGGCGTACAAACAAAAATTATTTTTGTATTTGGCTTACATGCTGCCAACACTTTATCTACTTGTAAGTCGTAACGAGCATCCAAAGGTACGGTATTGATGGCTACGTCTTGTATGGCTGCACATACTTTATACATCCCGTAGGTAGGAGGTAAAATAAGGATTTCATCTTGCTTGGGCTCGCAAAAGGCACGGATAAGCAAATCTATAGGCTCATCACTACCATTGCCCAAAAAGATATTTTCTGCTGCTACCTTCTTTATCGGACTTATTTTTTGTTTTAGCTTACGCTGATGTGGGTCTGGGTAGCGATTGTATTGCGCTGCTGCCAAAGAGGTGATAGGGTTTTCGTTGGCATCCAGAAAAATGCCCTCTTCTCCTGTAAACTCATCTCGGGCAGACGAGTAAGGAACTACTTTTTGTATGTTTTCTCTTACGAGTTTAGTTAAATCGAACACGTGTCTAAATTAAAGAGTGCAAATCTAACAAGAATTTATATGATTAAAACAATTTTGTATTTATTGTTTACCTAGAGGAAGAGATTTTGAGTAATGAGTAATGTGGCTGTACTAACGCTGTATTTATCTAGTGCTTTACAAAACCATTTTTTGCACTTATTCAGCATTATACAAAATTTTAGTTATACAAAGCCTTCTTACCTCTTATTAACTTTACTGTAAGTAACCTTCCTTCTAATTAAAACCGTTATCAAAAAGATAATGATTATCAATGATATAATGGTTATCATATAAAGCTGCATAGTTTTGTTTATACATAATTCTTTATACTGTGCTACTTCTATTTCTTTGATCTCTACTAATTTCTGGCTACTCTCTAGACCTTTGATAAAGTCAAAAATATTATAATCTGGTTTTGAACCCTTATTATTTAACTTCAATTCATCTAAATAGGATTGAATTAGTGAATCAGACACTAAACCTGAATTAGAGCATGAGTAAGCTTGACCAATAAATCCATTGCCATCCATGAAGACTAAATATGTAGAGTCATATGTAAAACAGCTTCCACAACTAGCTCCTGAAGTACATATATTAATAAATAGATCACTTGTATAGCTTTGTTTAGGTTTTTTAAAATAATTTAAGACTCTGAGTGTATTTATTCTGTTTTCTGAATCTATTAGAGTATCATTTATGTATTCAGCTTTAGCCAAAAACACTTGGTCATATGCTTTTATATTTTGGTTTAAATCATTATCATTCCAACAAATACAGCCGAATAGACTATTAAAACTAAGTAAGGTAATAATTGCTAATAAAGCTGATTTCATATTTATCAAAAGTTTTAAATAATAAGAAATGTCAATAGTTTCGCTAGGATAGTTTTACTTTGATTAGCTTCCCATCTTCACTATTGAGGTCTGTTTTGTAATAGTAAATATTATTATTCTCTTTGAATACTCTTTTTTGTAAGTCTTCATCACTTATCGGATCACAATAAGTTGGGAATAGAAAGGCATTAACTAATTCTTTCCAAACTTTTTTTTCAAAAGTAAATGTGGTCATTGAATAAGTGCAACCATTCATAGGTGCTTGAAATATAGAAATTTCGTCTCTACCTGAGTTATTTAAATCTCCTTCATTAAGTAAACGAACTTCGCAACAACCAACATTGATTGGTTTTAGTTTTTCATTAGAAAACTGGATTTCATATTCAGCAGGAGTACCATCTCCCATTGGATTTCCTTTTTGATCTTTGATTTTAATCATATAGGCAAATTCGCTTTTGCCATCTCCATCAAAGTCTCCTTGAATTTTATCTCCTACAAGCTGTAAATTTGATTTATGCTTTTCGGTTATCTCTTGTGTGTTATTTATCTTTTCTTGCGAAGGTTGCCGACACGAAAATGAAATCATTGCGATAGTAACTATCAGTCCTCTCACCATTGTTTACTATTAAAAAAAGTTAGTGAAAAAAGTTTCATTTCATCTATGAAACGTAAAAACAAGATTTTTTCTTTATGCTATTTTTTATATTCATCCAAATTTGTCTCCCATTCTAACTTTTCAAAATAAACACTCTTATCTGGTTTACTATAATATGAAATATAAAAGTCATCCTCATGTTGAAATGCAACGAAATTTTTAGGCTTTACACCTTTATCTTTTAATTGCTGTATTTTAGATCGATTAATGTCTCCAACGTTTTTTAGAGGTTTTTGCAATGGTATTACTTTATTAGTTTTATTATCTATAAGTAAATTTGAATATCGTATAATATCATTGTTAAATGATATGGATACGCATGCGCTCATAAATGAATTTATTCCAAAACCATAACCAACCCCACCACTTTTTCTTTCTACATAGCTTCCTATGGTTATCATCGTCTCATTGCTGCTAACCTTAGAGCATGTTAATGATAATAAACCATAGCGTAATTGACGAACAATATTCTTAGAACCAGTGATTACATTTGGTTTACTCATTCCAGATTGTTTAGTAACTGTATTTGCACAAAAATCAAATGAATCATCTGTTGTATGATACTTCGACTCATTAAGAAACGTTCCTTTATCATCAAATATCTGTAGCATTACAAAGTTTGAATCCGTGACAGCCCTATAAACTTTATTATCAAAATAATATGAAGAAAAATCTTTTATATATTCATCCTCGATAGCAAGAAAGGTGTCAGTAGTTACTTTATTATTGACAAAATCATAAGTTAAAAGCCTTGTCCCTTCTTTGTCAGAAGAGAAAATAGAGCTAGACTCATCGAAAATAAATGTTAATTTCTCGTCTGATATGAAGATTTTTTTATCCGAAGAACCATTATAGATATTATTATAAAT
>WTJX01000713.1 GCA_011524675.1 Cytophagales bacterium | reverse complement strand
CATTTGACCTTTGTAAGCCGCTTTAAACTTCCCTAGTTTCAGCTCAATGGCTACTAAACGTTTTAGCCCCCTATGAAAAAACAGTAAATCTAGGTAGAAGTCTTCATTATCGAGAATGATTCTTTTCTGTCGTTCTACAAAGGCAAAGCCCCTGCCTAGCTCTAAGATAAAGTGTTCTAATTCTTTAAGGATGGCACCTTCTAAGTCTTTTTCAAGGTATCCTTCTTTCAAACCTAAAAAATCTAGAATATATGGATCTTTGAAAGACTGTTGTATTTCTTGTGAAGCATCTAAAAGCTGTACTTGGGCTATTTCTTGTCTCTCAAAAGCTTTTCGTTCTATTTGTCTTATTAGCTCTCGTTTGCTCCATCTTTCCTTTATGCTTTTATCGAGATAGTAAGCACGCTTTTCTTGGTTTTCTATCGGTATAAGAATAGTAAAATGAGTCCATGACAATTGTCGCACCACTGGCGCGACAATTTCCAAATCTGGAAAAACACTAGCAAACTGCATCATCCTTCGTAGATTCTTCGCAGCAAAACTTCTTCCATAAGCCGAAACTAATTCTTTTGATAAGTTCGTTATTAATTCCTTACCATATGCTGCTCTCTCGTTATTAAGTATATCATGATTAATACGATGACCTACTTGCCAATACACCAACGTAAGCGTACTGTTTACTTGTACACTTACTTGCCTTTTACCATCTTCTATGATGGTAGCTAAATCCTGAAATAACGTATTTTCGATTTGACTCATAAAGCTATTGTTTGTTAGAACAGGTAACCAAAAACAAACAAAAAAAGCTGTTAGAGATAACCCCTAACAGCTTTTTTTATAAACAATGATTTTGTAAAATCTTTTAAAAGTGATTTAAGCCTCTTCTTTCTTGCTAGCATCCATCACTACAGGTGTCGCAATGAAGATAGAAGAATAAGTACCAACCAATACACCGATCAATAAGGCATAAGAGAAACCTTTCAATGCCTCACCACCGAATAAGAATAAGATCAAGACAACAAGCAAAGTAGTAACAGAGGTCATCAACGTTCTACTCAGCGTACTGTTCAATGAAGTATTTAATGTCTCTCCCAAATCTCCGTGCTTCTTACCCGTAAGGAACTCTCTCACACGGTCAAATACTACCACCGTATCATTGATAGAGTAACCGACTACCGTCAATAAAGCACCAATAAATACCTCATCTATCTCATAAGAAATACCTAACAATCTAGTAATTGAGAATACAGAGAACACAATTAAGATATCGTGGAACAAAGCACAAATAGCACCTAAACCAAACTGCCACTTTCTAAATCTAAAAATAATATAGATGAAGATGGCTGCCAAAGCAAACAAAGTGGAAGTAATAGAAGTACTTTGTATATCATCTGCAATGGTAGAACCTACCAAGATAGACTCTAGTATTTTAGGATTTTGACTTTCATACTTCTTTAGACCATTCATTAGAGCAGTTACTACAACTTCATCTGCATTATCCGCATCAGATTCTATCATATAACTCGTAGTAATCTTTAGCTTATCATTACCATCAAAAGTTTTTACTTCTGTACTAGCATCTTTGAAGCTAGCTTTTAAATCTTCTTTCACCACAGATGCCTCTACATCAGAATCAAAACCTACTACATAAGAGTAACCACCTTTGAATGCAACACCTAAGTTCAAACCACCTTGGGCAATAATGCTACCTATACCTACTGAGATGATGATACCAGAGATGATATAAGCCATTTTTCTTTTAGCGATAAAGTTGAATGACTGCTTTTCAAAAAGTTTCTTAGAAAGCACTGTCGTAAAAGATAGCTTACTAGCATCTTTATTTTTAGTAATAACCTCCATCACAACACGAGTAATAAATACAGCTGAGAAAAATGAACATGCAATACCTATGATAAGAGTAATAGCGAAACCTTTTACCAAGGCGGAGCCAAAAGCAAATAAAATAATTGCCGTAATCAAAGTAGTAGCATTAGAGTCAATAATCGTAGTGAATGCTTTCTTATAACCGTTTGCTATAGCTATTTTGACAGGTTTTCCTACTTTTATTTCTTCTCTAATACGCTCAAAAATAAGTACGTTAGCATCAATAGACATACCTATAGTCAATACAATACCTGCAATACCTGGTAAGGTAAGAGTCGCTTCTATGGCTGGCGTAGATAAAATACCAAGGATAAAGAAAATATTAAACAAGAGGGCTAAATTAGCTACCAAACCTCCTTTGTTATAATACATTACCATGAAGATCACTACTAATAGCAAACCAATAACCAAACTTTTAAGTCCTCTATTGATAGCTTCTTGTCCAAGAGATGGACCTACAGTAACCATTCTTTCAATCTCTGTACGTACCGGTAATCTACCTGCTTTGAGTACGCTTGCCAAATCTTGTGCCTCTTCGATAGTAAAATTACCAGATATAACCGACTGGCCATTAGGAATAACTACAGATACATTAGGGGCAGAAAACATGATATCATCCATTGCAATACCTATTCTTTTACCTATATTTTCTTCTGTAATCTGTTCCCAAATCTTTGCTCCCTCAGAATTCATTGTCATAGACACGGTGATAGCACTCGATATTTGATCAGAACCTTGTCGTGCATCATCGATATAGTCACCAGTCAGACGTGCAGGGTAATCATCTCCTTTTTTCACAAAATAGACAGGAACGAAACCGTCAACACTTTCACCTTCCTTTATTTTGTTTAGCGCATCACTCCACATCAAGTAAAAGTTGCTAGGTAATAGATTTTTTAATCCTTCTTCTTCAAATAGCGCTTTTATCTTATCAAAGTCTTTTCTTTTAGCATAAAACTGCACATCACCACTCTTGTCAGTTTGTGTAAACTGAAAATAGTCTGCAAAAGGAAAACTTTCCTTTGCAGCTAATGCCGCAGAATCTTCTGGAGTAACATTCACTGTATCTTTTTCCTCATCAACAAATAGATTACCTAGATCATCTTCTTCTTGATCACTTTCAGAATCTATATTTTCAACTTCTGACACCCCTGTACCATCAACCTCGTTACTACTAGCTAATTCTTTTTCTAATTCTCTTTTCTTTATCAAATAATCGTTGATAACCATCATTACCGGCTGAACTTCTGAGCCATGCCACAATTCCAAAAATTCTAGTTTAGCTTCTCCGCCTATAAGCCCCATTACTCTTTTGGAATCTTCTTCACCTGGCAACTGAATTTCAATACGTCCTGTATTTTGGATAATCTGGATAATAGGTTGGCTAGAACCATATTTGTTCAGTCTATTACTCAAAACAAGTTTCGCACTCTTTATCGCCATATCTATTTCACTGTTGAGTACCTCTAACACATCACTATCGTCAGATTCTGCGTTGATGCTCGACTGGTTAGACTCTGTCATAAATATATTGGCAAGCCTCCCCTCCCCTTTCAAAGCCACAAAGTCTTTATAAAACAAATCTAAATAGCTCTCTTGACTGTTTTTTAATTTTATTTTGGCACTAGCCAAAGCCGACTGGAAGTCTTCATCTGGGTTTTCTCCAGAGTACTTATTGATAAGTTCATTAGGTGAGACAATGAGTGTAATCAACATACCTCCTTGCAAATCCAACCCTAATTTGAGCTTATTTTTGTTAACTTCATTGTAGCTATACTCTTTAAAGCCTAAGTCATAGACCTTTTTCTCTCTGAGAGAGTCTTTGTATGATTTTTTGAATAAAGCAAGCTTTTCATTTGATCCATCCGTAGCTAGGATTGCTTCTTCATTGATTTCTTTTTCTATAGATCGTGATTTCAG
>WTJX01000554.1 GCA_011524675.1 Cytophagales bacterium | reverse complement strand
GATAAGTGCCAAAAAAAATATGGAATTGGTTTCTAATGAAGCTATAAAACAAGCCATTTTTGCAGGAATAGGTGCGTCGATAGTACCTCTTATAGGGCTAAGAAGGGCATTGGATAATGAAAATATTCAAATCAAGCCTATGCCAGGCTTGCCTATCATCACCAATTGGTATTTGGTTTATCTTGCGAACAAAAAATTAAGCCCGGCACAACTAGCTTTGGAAAAATATATACAAGAAAATAAAGCACAAATAGTAAAAGAACATTTCTCTTGGTCTTTATCTTCTTTGGATCATAAATAATACGCTTATATCTATTTGGTAAATGACGTGCTGTATTTTCGCGGCTTTGGGAAATAAAAAAAGCAAGGCTAGAAATATCTAACCTTGCTTTTGACTATTGTAAACTGATGTTTGACTACAACAAATACTATTTTTTGATATGGTCTATTACCTCTTTGATGTGTACTCTTTTGCCATTTTTGTAGCTCACTACCCATGCTCCTTTAACTCCCATCTTCACTAGGTATTTTCTAAGAGCGTCGGCGTCAGAATAATCTCTAAACTCACCTATAGTGTACATGGTAACATCATTGTCAGCCTCAGCACCAAAGTTGTCATTATTCTTAGAATAGCTAGCTGCACTTTTAAGATTTTTAAAAGCACCTATTTGCACCTTAAATGCCACTCCTTCATTAAAATTGTCTGTAGAAGAACTTGCTACGTTTTTAACTACAGGCTCTTTTACTTTTGGTTCTGGAGCCTTCATTGCATTGTTCAGCTCAGTTTCCATTTGATCTAAAGTTGCCTTTAACTGACTATTATTAGCTTTTAATTGACTTATTTCATCTTCTAAAGCATCCTCATTTTCGGAAAGAACCTTTTTATCTTTTTTTAACTGATCCTTTTCTTCTAATAATTTCTTATAATCTTCCCACTCAAGCTTTTTTAACTTTTTTTTCCATTCTTTTTCAGTTTCTTTCTCCTCCTTACTTTTCCCCGCAATGGCAGTAGAAGTAACTAAAAACAAAGATAAGACTAGCAGTAATAAAGATTTCGTCGTTTTCATATCGTATAAATTATGTTCTCTATCAAATGAAACTACACAAAAAACGCTATGAGTTTTGTAGTTAAGATTTGTCTAAAAACCAAAGTAAAGCACGAAAAAAAGAAATAAGACTTAAAATAGCAACATATCGCTTAATTTTACTTAAAATTAATTGATATTTTGTCTAGCATAGGCTTTGATTTGTTTTCGGTAGTATCTTCTATTTTAAACTCTAACTGAAAACCGTAGCCTTTGGGTAGCTCGGAAAGGTCTATGCTAGCAGGTATTTTCTTTATTTGTTTTGAAAATCCTTTGATATAGTCGTACGTTTCTTTTACCTCTTTCCAGTCTGACCATGTATCTGCCTTACCGTCTTTATTGGTATCTACTCCCACGCGAGCACTTACTTTTTCTACCCATGGACCATCACTTATATAGTCTGTATTCATTTGTGTAGCCAAATAAAACTTACCCTCTGCAAAGCATACGTCTGGGTCTGGATGACCGCTACCTATATTATCGCAAAACGTAAATTGTTTATCAATAGACGACGATGTAAACCATGCGACACTCATTCCTCCTTTACCATGACCATGCGCAGGGTCAAAATCTCCAAACAAATAGTACTGCCCACCTATACAGATAGGTGCCCAGTCGCCATAGGCATCCTGTTCGGGTGTATGTATTTCATATTTTGCGAAAGCCTTTTTTTCTCCTTTTTTGATATTGTGCTGTGGTACATCTACATCAGATACTTTGGCAGGAAATCTATCTGGTGCTTCCTTATGCCAGTGTGGATGTGCATACTCTGCAAACTCACCTGTAGGTTCTGTTCTTTCGTCCACAGCTGGTTTCATGAGTTTAAAATCTTTCAATCCGCTTTCACTTACAGCATGGCTCGCCAGTGGTGAATCCCAAGAATGTGTCTGTGCTTTGATAGGACTCCAGTTTTCTAATATGAGGTGAAACTTACCATCTAAGTCTCTAATAATACCACAGTCGGAACCGTCAGAAGGATCTGCAAATGCCATTCCCATATTTTCTCCTGGTTCACCATCTGTCAAATCTTTGTCTACGTATACATGTGGATCTTGATCGTTTGGAAAATCATAGTATAAATATACTTTACCATTGACGTATTCTGCTGTAGTTGACCACTTTGAAAAGCTTTCTGTCACAGGGCCATGATGTACCCAATTGACCATATCTTTACTTTGCCAAGCATTGTAGCCCCCTTTGTTGGGTTTTAATCCTCCAGGTGCATTGTACTGATTGCTATAAGGTGTAGTTAACAAAGGAATGTCAAATCCCTCTAATGTTGCTTTTTCACCTTTAAACTCTCTCGTTTTTTTGTCATTACCATATCTTCCAAACATCCAATAATTATCTGGTCCCATTGTTAGTAAGATGGGTGCGTCATTCAAGTTTTTTGGTCCTAAGTTTGGAATAGGATTCCAGTTTTGCCATAGAGACGATTGGTCTATCGTAAGTGTATTTAAAGCTGTTTTCTTGTCAAAAGTCTTCATCTTTGTTTTGAAAGTAGCGCTCTTTTCTGCCGGGAATACCATATCGTTTTCTATAGTCAAACCTTCTGAGCTACTGATGTTTTCTTTCCAGTCTGACTCACTGCTAATAGACCATACTTCACCTTTCTTTGACTTTGCACCTAAGAAAGGGGTAAGGGCTAGCATATAAATTAATAATGTGTGTGGTTTTAATTTCATAATTTTTTGAATCGATTTAGAGGCAAAAATATAAATAATTTAATGTTTATTATGATTTTTCAAAGTTAATTTAAATTACTTCAAGCACTTAGGTTCTTTTGTACAAAGTTTAAGGGGGTATTGTATGCTATTGGTACGGTAGTGTGCTATTAGTTATACTTTGCGAAGTTAATGACGAACTTGATTAAATAGCTAAAGTACTTAGTTCCTTTCTCAAAAAAGGGGAAAATCTGTCAGGTTTTGGTGATAACCCCTATCATCCTAAAGTAGAATTGGTTTATCTATGAGTTGATTTAAAAAGTTACTAAATGTAATGTTGATTTGCTCACTTCAAAAGCTACTTATTTAAAATTAATCTAAATAAATATTGCTTCTTATTTAAAATGATTCTAGCTTTGTGCTTTTATTTGAAATAAGTCTAAATTAAATTTGAAAAATGAAAATCAGCAATAAAATCATAGTATTAGCTTTAGGGACATTGGCTATTACTATTACGTCTTGCAAAGTAGATGATGAAGGTAGTGGTAGTAGTGTTACAAGTAAACCTACAACATATGATGTAACAGTAGAACCCTTTTCACCAGGAGCTTATAACGGACAAACAACAAGAATATCATTGTTGACTGCGCTAAAAGATATTATGCAGCCTACCACAATAACTGCAATAACTGATGATGCAATCAAAGAAGGAATTGAATTTGGGAGTGACGGTACTGACGCCACTACAAACCTTTACGAGAAAATAGATGAAAACGTAACTGGTGCCAAAGGAACTGAAAGTTATGCTGTTGCAGACGCTTTCATTGCTATGGCAGATTCATTAGAAAAAATTAGTATCTCTTATGATGTAGATGCTGCTGATGGTACAGAAGGACAATTATCTTTGACAACAGATAAAGGCAGATTCGTAACATCCACAGGAGTAGAACTTGCACAAGTGATCGAAAAAGGTCTCTATGGCGCAATATTTTATGACCAAATGGTAGATGACTACCTCGCTTCTGCAAGAGTAGCGGATCAAGTGGCAAATGACATCTCAGATGCTACATACGATACTCAAGGAACTCAAAGACAACATGACTGGGATGAAGCTTTCGGTTACCTTGGTGCTGCATCAGATTACCCTAGTACTACAGGTAGTTTCATTGCCAAATACATGAACAATGTAAGTGCCGATTTAGCTCAAACTACTATGGATGCCTTTATAAACGGTAGGTATGAATTAGTTTTAGGTGAAGCTGATGGCGCGGACAATAGTGATAACGATGTCATAGAGACTGCTGCTGCTACCATCGAAGAAAGCTTAGAAAAAGCATTTGTAGGTGCTGCTTTCGGCTATTTGAACGCTTCTATAAATGACTTGGACTTAGGAACTGATGCAGGCAGAGAAGCTGCTATACACCATATTTCTGAAGCTTTTGGATTTTTATATTCTCTAACGTTTGTAGAAAGTAATATCACCGCAACAGAAGTATATGCAGTACTAGAAGAGTTGGGCTGGTCAACGGATGACTTGACAGGCGCATACGAAGCTAATTTATGGACCATCACTAAAGAAGATATAGAAGATGCTATTGATCTTTTGGATGACAATTTTTCTGATTTAGCTACTGTGACTTTTTAATTCATAAAAAATATAACAAATGTGAAAGCAGCTAATGTATATACAATAGCTGCTTTTGGATTTTTGAACAACTACTTACATATATATTGTAAGATAATAACCATATACAAATTAAATAGTAATGAAATATAAAAAAAGTAAAAAACTAAGCATCTTGCTTACCCTAAGCAGCATAGCTCTTCTATCAATCATTGCATGTGAAGACGCAGATGATTTGGCAGATGGAAGTGATACTAGTGAAACATTAGCTATTTATGATGATGTATTAGAAAACCTATCAGAAAACGTCATTACCCCGTCCATTACACAATACCAAACATCCATTACCAGCTTATCTGAAGCAGTGGATGAATTTAGTCAAACTACTACTCAAGTAAATTTAGACGCTGTAAAAACAGCTTATAAGACAGCTTACCTTGATTTTCAAAAAATCGCTATTCATAATTTTGGAACTATAGCTGAATTAAAACTTAGCGAAACAAATAATTTTTATCCAGTCGATACCACAGATGCTAAAGAATTTATAGAAGCCGAAGACTATGATTTTTCAGACATTTTAGGTTCAGATTCTCATAAAAAAGCAAATGGTTTTCCAGTCATTGACTATCTATTACACAATGATGATGTACCCTTGACCTTGTTTGAAAACGATGATAAAGCTATTACTTTTTTAGATACTCTAGTTGGCTACATGCTAGCGACAGCTACCGAAATAAACACCAGTTGGGCTACAGAAAAGGAAAACTATGTAGCAAACACAGGCATACAGTCAGGAAGTTCGCTTTCCACCCATATCAATGCTAGTCTAGCATGGTTTGAAGATGCGATCAGGAACGATAAAGTAGGAAACATTATAGGAAAAAATTCTCCAAACGAAGAATTTGACGCGATAGAAAACGCCTTAGAAGCATACTTTGAGGCAGAGGCAAATAGCAATGAAGATTTTTCTATTGAGTTGTTAGAAAGTGCCATTGATGCTTTTGAAAAGTTTTATTTAGGTAATGACGACGATGGCACTGAAGGAAAAGGCTTTGATGATGTTCTAGAAGAACTAGGCAAAACAAGCATAGATACTGAAATCAAAGCACAGTTTACTAGTATCAAAAACACTATTGACACTAGAGGACAAATAAGCGGTGATGATGCCCTGCATGCCGCTATCCAAGAAATGATTACCATTTGGAAATCAGACTTTTTCAATGCACTCAACATTACCGATGGTGACGGTATAAGCGATGGAGACTAAAAACACACTGTAGTAATTTTAATTTATTTATAAGACATTCCTCACATGGGGTGTCTTTTTCTATGTTACGATGGCATCAAAAAAGCTACATCTCTGCTTATGGAAACAAGTGCCCATAGCTCCTTTGGTTGTTTTCAGACTTTTCTTTGGCGCACTGCTACTGTTTAGTACTGTTCGTTTTGCTTGGAATGGTTGGATAGATATGTGCTACATAAGCCCTTCCTACTTTTTTCCTCTTTTTGATTGGCAATGGATCAAACCACTCTCTGCCAATGGGATGTACATTGTATTTATAGGTTTAGGTATTTCCTCTTTTTGCATTTGTATCGGTCTGCTCTACAGAATAAATACCATTTTATTTTTTTTGTTGTTTACCTATACAGAGTTGATTGATAAGACCTATTATCTCAATCATTACTATTTAGTTTGTTTACTCAGTTTTTGGATGATGCTCGTCAATGCACATCATCATTTCTCTATTGATAGCCTACTTTTCCCAAAAATTAAACGTAAAAGTGTTCCCCAATGGCAAATCGTTATTTTCAAACTACAACTTTCTATAGTCTATTTCTTTGCTGGTTTAGGAAAAGTAAATCCCGATTGGTTATTTCATGCAGAACCTATGCGTACGTGGTTACCTAGCAAATACCAATTACCTCTTTTGGGAAAAATCGTTCAATATAAAACTACCGCTTTTTTATTTAGTTGGATGGGCTGTCTTTATGACTTATCCATTTGGTTTTTCTTATTACTCAAAAAAACAAGAAAACTAGCATACCTTGCTGTCATCGTCTTTCATGTATTGACTTCTATTTTGTTTCCTCAAATAGGGATGTTTCCTTACATCATGATGGTCTGTACCGTCATCTTTTTTGCTACAGAGTGGCATGAAAAAGTATTATCAACCATTCAAAAGTACTATTCAAAGGTATTCAAAAAAGTAACTAAGGTTTCAACCTCAAGCCTTGGACTACCTGAAGATATAAAGCTTACGCTTAAGCTAAAACTTATCAGCCTTGGTTTAGGCTTATATGTTTTGCTACAACTTTACCTCCCTTTTCGGTATTTGTATTATCCTGGTAATTTATTGTGGCACGAACAAGGCTTTCGTTTCTCATGGCGTGTAATGCTCATAGAAAAAGTAGGTATAACCTATATCACTCTAAAAGACCCAAAAACAGGAATAAAAAAAAATGTGGAGCAATGTAATTATTTAAGCAAATACCAACAACGCATGATGTCCACTCAAGCCGATATGATTTTACAGTTTGTACATAGCATCGGCGACGAGTTTAAAAAAGAAAAAGGCTATGCCCCAGAAATTTACGTTCAAAGTACATTGGCATTGAATGGACACAAAAGAAGAGAATTTATTGACAAAGAAATAAACTTATATCCTTTGAAAGATGGGTATAAGAATAGGAATTGGGTCATTCCCTTTGAGCAAAAAAATTAGTGAAGAGAAAGCCAGCTTGTAAGTAGATATGATTAAAAATACTCAAAGCCTGTAGCTCATTACGCAAGGCTTTCTCAACCTAAACACAAGAAAACACGAATACTTGAACACATTTTAAACACATGAAACCCGCACGGCGAGAGCGAAAAAACTAAGGTTTAAGTAACTCTAAGCAGACAAAGACATGCTTAAACATAAAACTTAAAACCTATAACTTAAAACATATATAAACCCATGAAACTAAGCATATTACTACTCTTCTTTGCACAACTGTTTTGCACAGCATATGCAGAAGAAATAAACATCAAAGGAAAAATTAAAAATGAAAACGGAGAAACTGTGCCCTTTGCGGTAGTACAAATAAAAAAAGGCGAAGCGACATATAATATACAAGCTAGTCCTGAAGGTACTTTTTCATTAAACGTGAAAGAAAAAGGAATATATACTGTTACAATTAGTTTTTTAAATCATACAACCTTAGTTCAAAAACTTAATGTTACAACAGATATAACCACCAATTTTCAGTTAAAAACAGAAGCACAAGAATTAGATGAGGTAGTGATTCATGGAGATAGTGACCCTTATGGAATAAAACCTAAAAAGTCTGTAGAAGAAGGCTTCGTTTCTGAAGGACAAAAAACCGAAGTTGCCAATATTGAGCAATATGTTATCAACAAATCTACCAATAACCCTCGACAAGCACTCTCCAAAGTAACAGGCATAACCATTTGGGAAAGTGACGGCGGTGGCTTACAACTGGATGTTGGTGGTAGAGGACTAGACCCTAGGCGTTCTACTAACTTCAATACCAGACAAAACGGCTATGACATCAGCGCTGACGCTTTGGGCTACCCCGAAAGTTATTATACACCTCCGTTATTTGTAGTGAGCAAGATAGAGTTTGTGAGAGGTGCTGGAGCTTTGCAATATGGAACTCAGTTTGGAGGACTACTCAATTTCAGATTTAAAAAAGGACCTATAGATAAAAAGTTTTCTTATGCTACGCAAAATACTTTTGGAGCATACAAATTTATGAGTACTGCACATACTTTTGGTGGACAAGTAGGAAAACTGAACTATTTGAGCTTTTATCAATACAAGAGTGGTGATAGCTGGAGAGAAAACTCTGAATTTGATGCACACAATGCTCACACAAGCTTAACATACGAGGCTTCAAAAAAACTAACACTTCAGCTAGACTATAGCATGCTTTACTACCTCACTAAACAGGCAGGAGGGCTTTCTGAAACCCAGTTTAATAGCAATCCACAAACATCTAATAGGGATAGAAATTGGTTTCGCGTCAACTGGAATATATTCGCGGTCAAGCTACACTATCAATTCAATGAAAAGCTGAACCTATATAGTAACTTCTTTGGCTTGCTAGGTAGAAGAACATCTCTGGGTTTGCTTATCTCTCCTAGTGAAGAAGACCAAGGAGGCTATAGAGATTTGATAGATGGTTCGTTCAAAAACATTGGCAATGAAACAAAGCTTACCTATCAATATGCATTCAAAAAACTTGAAAATACTTTATTGATAGGTACGAGAGCATATAGAGGCTTTACTAATTTTTCACTTGGCTTAGGTAGTAAAGGAAGTAATTCCAACTTTAACGCTTTAGATTTTGAAGAAAATTATACCGTTGATGATTATAACCAAAGAAGGATAAAGGTATCCGATTATGATTTCCCAAATTATAATTTATCCTTTTTTACTGAAAACATTTTACGTGTTAATGAAAAGTTAAGTTTTGTCCCTGGTATGCGTTACGAATATATACAGACAAACTCTATCGGTACGTTTAATGATCCTTTTGAGGTGAATGACAACCTTATATTTCAAGAAGGGGGAGACACTACACAAAAAGTACGTCATATTCTTTTGTTTGGCTTAGGAACTTCATACAAAATAAATGAAAATATAGAAGCTTACGCCAATATCACTACAAACTACCGAGCTTTAAACTTTACAGACGTGAGGGTTACGGGAGAACTGCAAGAAGTAGATTCAGCCATTGTAGATGAAAGTGGCTATAGCTTTGATATTGGATTCAGAAAGAGAAACTTTAGTAAGTATTATTTTGATGCCAACTTTTTTCATATCAACTATAATGATAGGATAGGAGAAATACGAGAAGATGACAAAAGAAAACGAACGAATATAGGGCAAGCTAAAATATATGGAATAGAAAGCCTTGTAGAGTTAAATATTTTGAAAATAATGAACCCAAAAGCAAAAGATCATAAGTTGATACTTTCACTAAATGGTGCATATACCATAGCTACTTATACCAACATAGATGATACGAGTACAGATGGTGTAGAAAGTGGCAATAGGGTGGAAAACGTTCCAAAGTACAATATAAGGTCGGGTATTAGCTACCGCTACAAATCTTTTGGTACTTCATTACAGTTTTCGTACATGAGTGCTCAGTTTTCGGATGCCCAAAATACAGTAGAGAATGACTTTAATAATGGAGTACAAGGCATAATCCCTTCTTATCAAGTATTGGATTTTTCTGCCAAATATGAGTTTGGAAAATATGTTGATTTACAGTTTAGCCTAAACAACCTTACCAATACTATCTACTTTACCCGTCGTGCTGCTGGCTATCCGGGACCAGGCATTATCCCTGCACAAGGAAGAACATTTTTTGTTACTGTAGGATTCAAAATATAAGTAAGCGGACAAGAACCTTTATAGCACCAGTGATATTCAGAGCGAGATTTTATTCCACGAAAGTGGCAGTTTTTAATGAATAATGTATGATGAAAAATGAATAATTAGAGAAGCTCTGTGGTGTATGCATTTTACCACAAAAATTAAGAAATTAAAATAATGAAAAAATGAATGAGGTTTTTACAGTGATTAGTGGTTAACGATTAGTGATTAATAACAAGCCCATGAGAATGAAAACGTAGCTCAGCTAATGCTTACATAAAACCAAAAATCACTCTAACTGATAGATAGAGTGATTTTTTTTTATCTTTCTTACCACTTTCGTGGAATAAAATCATGCCTTTTTTCAAAGTATTTGCAAAGCCTTCTAATGTAGTAAAGCAAAAACTAAATTACTGCTAAATAGTACGAAGTATAAAGTACCAAGTACCACGATAAGGAAAGCATTTAAAAAAGATAGTGTACTGACTTTTAAGTACTCTAACAACTTAAAAGAAAACATTCTTTGTACTTGGTACTTTGTACCTTGTAGTTAATGCAAACTTTTGTAAAAACCCAAATAATCGAGTTTTAATGTAAATTAGCTTCTCATCTACTATAAATGAGCTAAGCATTAAATATACCTAGGCTTTTTTTATAGTTAAACTTAGGAAAAATGTTAGCAATATCTTTTCGCTTCATTCTTTTTTGCATTAACTCAGCTAATACCGTTCTGTAGTCTGTAGTAATTTCCAAATCTACTTTTTTGTTGAGTTGATCATTTGCGAGACCTGGCCACTTGCCATAAATATTACCTCCATTGACATTTCCTCCCAGTGCCCACATGACATTGCCATAACCATGGTCTGTACCACCATTGTTGTTTGCTTTTACTCTTCTGCCAAACTCACTCATGACTACTATGTTGAGTCTTGAATGATAGTTATGTAGTCTATTGTAAAATTGAGCCAAGCTTTGACATAGATCTTGTATTTTTGGTTCGTACCTTCCTTGTTGTCCATCATGAGTATCCCAACCTCCATAGTTGATAGTACCAACTTTTAAACCTACTTCCATTTTGATGATGGTTTCTAGGGTATTGAGGTTATTGACAAACTTACCGTCTCTTTTACCTTTACTTTGATTAATTTTCTTTTTGATATTTTCTGCCTTATGAAGGTTTTCATTGCTAGATTTTTCATCTAAAAACTTTTGAATATCCATGGCAGAAGTTCCTTGTTGATTGATGAAAGAAGTACCAAGGTAACTATTTCTCATAAGATTTTTTAGTTCGTTACCCCAACCTATCTTAAGGTCTTCTATCCTATTGAGAGAGAGTACTTGTCTTGCTGCTAGCAATGATTCTGGCTGATTGTTACCTACGGCATAGGCAGACAATTGTTCACTTTGTTCTCCATCTAAGTACCTTGTCAACCAACCATCTCGTAGGTTTTTTTCTTTTAGCGTACCCTTTTCTATAAGCTGTTGCGCTACAAAGTGGCTTCTTGTACCATTGCTGAGTCCACTAGCATGTACAAAAGCAAGTTTTTTATCATCATACAGTTCTTTGATTGGTTTTGCATATTTGTGCAAGCGAAAGTCAGCATCCAAGAAGTTTTGCTCTATGGCAAGCCCTTTATTTTTGTTTTGATCTGTTATTCTTAAATCTTCTCCTCTTGCAGAGATATAATTTTTATCATCTACAGGAGCAAGGAAGTTGAGACCATCATAACCGCCACGCAAGAAAATGACGACTAATATTTCATCACTTGTACCGTTTTGATCTAAAGAGTAATGAATTTCTTCTTCTTGGTACATAGACTTTACAAAGTCTGTACAACCTTTTAAAAGCTCTCTTCTGTTCATTTTATATATTTTTTATGTTTTTGAGTCTGTCTTTATGTGCTTAAGTAATCCTCTGAAAATACTTACCTTACTTGAAACTCTGCTAGCATAGCAATTGATGCTACCGTTTTTCTTGCTCTTTCTTTCTCTTTGATGGTAATAGCCTCACTCTCTTTTCCTTCCTTTCCTAGTACTGCTACCAAGTCATTTTTTGTTTTTTCACTTGGTTGCGCACCTATTAATTTTTTGTACCAATAGGATACAAAGCTAGTGGCAGTGCTGCCATATTGTTCAATGCTCTTGTCTAGCGTATCAAAAGTAGTGGCTTTGGGATAGTACTTATTAGTAATCAAATCAACTGCTTTCCACCTTTTGAGCATCATGCCTGCACCTGTCCAATAACTTGGTTCGTCTGGATGCCCTGTAGGTGCTGGCCATTGAAATAGTTGATAGCCCATCTCATTGAGTAAAGAATATAGTTTCTGATTAGGATTAAAATCCATATCACTTGCTCTAATAAAAGATAATATAAGCTCAAAAGGTCTTTTTACTTTTGCTCCTTTAGCTTTCTGAAATTCGTCTGAGAGTACGATAGTCTTTAGAACTTGTGCTATCTGATCTTTTGAGTGGTGGTGTTTCATCCATGTAGCTACTGCTTTGGAGATCAAAGACTTTGGAGGGGTATCACTTACCAAGCGAGTACATATCTTTGTACATAAAAAAGTTGCCGTTCCTTTATGGTAAGCAAGTATATCTAATACTTTTTTGGCATCTTCCATAGGGCCTTGATTAGAAGGTATTTCTACGCCCAACACTCTTTTTTGATAATGATCGTGCCAGCTATCTTGAAAATAAAACTCTCCTGAGCTAGGTACTCTTTCGTTTTTCCTTCCTGTATTGGAGTTGTCTCCTACTGTCCACCCTGTGAATGCCCTTGCAGTTTCATAAACGTCTTCGTCTATATAACCAATGGCCTTACCTTGGGCTGCGCCTGGTACTTCTTTCCATTTGTCATACAGTTCGTTGAAGTAGTTGTCTTCTCCAAGCGTATGTAATTCAAAAAGCTCCCTAGCATAGTTTTCATTGGCTGGGCTAGCTTTGCTAGCATTGTTATTCAGATAGTAAAGCATGGCTGGGCTTTTTGCCGTAGCTTCTAAAAGCTCTCTAAAATTGCCAAAGCAATGTTTACGTATGACATCTCTATCAAACTGTACAAAGAATACGGGTATCCTTCGATCTGAAAAAGCATCTATATTAAAGTGGTTGTGCCAAAACTCTACCATGACTTCTCTTAGTTGCCATTTGCTATAGGCGGCTTTGAGAAAGGTAGCCAAGGCTACTTCTCTACTGGCATTAGTGATGAGATTAAAATTTTTCCCTTTAAGCGATTGTTTCTTCTCCCAAAGCTCAGAGGCAGTCTTATCTAAGTATTGTATCTTGGTTGTAACTTTTTCTTCCTTACCTCCATCTTCAGCCTTGAATTTTTCTTCGTACGTATATTCAGAAAGTTTTTTAGCGATAATGGGGTTTTCTTCTTCTTCCTTGGGGTTTAATTGTTCTTTGAGGTATTTTTCTAAGCCTTTCTTTTTTAGCAAAGCGACATCTTCTTCTTTAGGACCGTAAGCTATTTTATTTAATATATGATACTCAGGAGCAATATTTTGTACCACTAAGTTTTCATCGGGTTCTTTTTTGAGTAATGTGGCTGCTTGGAGTGAAGTACTAATCATGGGTGCTGCTACGGCAGCAGCGGAAGAGACTTTTACAAAATTGCGTCTATTTATTGCCATAAACTTTTATCTTAAATTTCTGTATAGGGAAGTGATGCTGTGTTTTTAAGTAGGTATTCAGTTCAAGAAGGCTTTGCAAAACCATCTTTTGCACTTATTCTGCGTTATACAAAATTTTAA
>WTJX01000140.1 GCA_011524675.1 Cytophagales bacterium | reverse complement strand
CTGCTCATGCTCCTCATAGGTTTCATAAAAAGGATGATTACCTATGCCCATAGAACTTTTCCAAGCAGAGTTGGCGTAGTCAGGATCAAGTACTGGAAAAGCATTAAAGTCTAAGCCGCCAATGACTAGCTTGGTTTTCCTTTGTGTATCTTTATCTGTAAAGTGTAGCTTTATCTCATATAGTCCTTTATTCTCGTTTGCTTTACTTTCAATTTCTGAGACTATGATACTTTCTAAGGTATAGAACCTTCCTAGTTCTGTGTGTCTTGGATCTTTTTTATTATAAAAACCTGGCGGTGTGAATGTAGCAAAGGTTGTTTTGTCTGTTTGAAAATCTTTCATACTAGTGTGTTGCTTTGGAAAGATAATTTCTTTGAATTTCTTTTTTCGTGCTCCTGCTATTGGGTAAGGTGCCGCGCTGAGGTCTTCATATTGTATTTCTTGGTCATTTATTACACTTCGGAGTAGTTCAAGCTCTATTTTTTTATTTTTTGGATTTATCCAGTGTTCTAATGGCTCTTGGTAAACGCTAAAATCTACTTTGTTTTTTTTCTTAAATATAGATTTGTATAGTGCTTCTGGAAAGTGAAACCAACCGTGATGTACAGGTACATTTTTTCCATCTTCTTCAACAAATGCGATGATTTCCCACAAAAAGGAATTGAGGCAATTCCTTGCTATATCCACTCTAGTGATGCTTTTATTTGTTGTGTAAAATTCGTCACTATCGAAACGCACTTGGTTTCTGTTCCACTCTTGATTGATTAATGTGATGTAACTCAAATATTGATCGTCTTTGATGTAGTCTGGTACGGTTGGTATAAACTCGTCAAGATCAATACTTTTAAACACAATGGTATCTTGATATTTTTCTGTTGTATGGATAAGGATATCGTACTGATCATTAGGCTTAGCTATCAATTGTCCTTTGGTGAAGAAGTCACTACTGTAGTTTTTGGATCTAAAGCCAATATCTGGATTATCTGGGTATTCCTCGTCTGTAAGTTCTTGAATATTAAAAGAAAGCTCCTTTTGTGAAAGTGGGGACTTGTCAACCTGTGTGCTGCAAGAAACTAATGTAAATAAACAGGTGAGGATAAATAACTTATACATACAAAACAAACGTTAGTTGGGGATAAAAATAACAGCTCTACTTTATAGTAAGTAGCCCGACAAGGATAACAGTTTTTTTATTATAAAGATTTTTGGACGACTACTTATGATTAATAGAACTTATACTAGAGTGTAATCAATATTTTCGCACAAATCTAATTCAAATACGTTGTATTATAAAAATTTGTTCGATAAGATTTAGGATTTTAACCTGTAATTGTAAAAAATTTATTTTTCATAACTGGAAAGTATAAGGTTAGCTATATGATTATTCATTTTTCGAGCTAAGTATCTCAGTAGTATTTTGGCTTTTTATACTCTTGTTTCAACAGCATGATTTTATTCCACGAAAGTGGCATACAAGATTAAAGATTAAAGATTAAAGATTAAAGAGGGGGTAGAGTGGATTGAGAAATGGAATGAAGAAATAAAAAAAATAAAAGAATGAAGGGTTAATAGTGATTAGAGCTTAATGATTAGTATCAGACAAACTTTGTACTTTGTACTAGCGACTTCGTACTCTAAAGGGCATGATTTTATTCCACGAAAGTGGAGATAAAGATTAAATACTAAAAGAAGGTAGAAACTTTAGTTACTCAATTCTTTAATTTCTTGCTGTAAGAAAGGAACTAGTTCTTTTTCAAACCACTCGTTTTTTTTGATCCAGATATTATTTCTTGGAGATGGGTGTGGTAAAACAATATACTTTGGAAGGTACTCTTGAAAGCTCCTTACTGTTTCTGTCAATGTTTTTTTTCTGTTATGAGCTAAGTATTTATTCTGCGCATAGCTGCCTATTAAAATAACTAATTTTAAATCTTTCATTTCTTCAAAAAGAGTATTATGCCATTTGGGGGCACATTCTGCTCTTGGAGCAAGGTCTCCTGTTTTTCCTTTGCCAGGGTAGCAAAAACCCATAGGAATCAATGCAAAAAAACGAGTATCATAGAATTGATCTTTTGTTACACCTAACCATTGTCTTAGTCGATCACCACTTTTATCATCCCATGGTATCCCACTTTTGTGTACCACGCTACCCGGAGCTTGCCCAATAATAGCTACTCTACTTGTTGGTGCTGCTGCTAGCACTGGTCTTGCCTTATGCTCTAAATAAGGTTCGCATAGTTTACAGCCGTGTATTTCTTGTAGTAGTTCTTTCATCTTACTGTGGTGCGAAGTTACATGATAAACCACATTCTACTAAAGTTAAGCATGCTATTTACTTGAACGTATCAAAAGAATAACGCTCGAAGATAGTGTGAAACATGTCATTTGACAGGGGAAAAAATTGAATGCTTGATTATGGCAAGGAAAAAGTATCATCAAATATTAGAATAGTACAATTTTGTAGTGTGTTTTATGAATAGTATAATTATAGCATTGCATATTAGTTATAGCATTGTAAAAAATAATAATAGTCTCAAAAAATGCTTAAAATGAGGTTTGTGTAAAAATAAATTGTACTATTCTAATATTGATTTATACTTAAAAAAGAAAATTAATTTTTTTTCAAATTGATATAGTGCAATTATAAAAAACTTGCTATCTTTACAATATAAATTTAAACACTAGCTTATGAAAACTCCAATAACAACTACCGCAAAGAGCATTGTGGTTATAATGCTGCTTATGATGAGCATTGGCTCATTTGCAAAATCTACAAATAAGGCAACCAACAAAGGAAGCAAGGCGAAAGAAGTAAAGGTGCAACACCCAAAAAAATCCTTGCATTATTATATGGGTATTGATGGTAAGAAACACTACGTAAGAGCTGCTAAGTCTGGAGTAGTAATGATTGAAAAAGATGATATTGCACAGAAAGAATGGTACACTATGATGGCTTTCACCAAAAAATCAGAAACCCTAGGTTATTTTAACCCAGAAGGAAAGAATGCATTTATTGTAGTAGAACTTATCAGTGCAAAACATTAAGATGTTGATACCAAATATCATTTACCATCACTCGACATTTAAGTTTTTGCAATACATACTATTAAGATAAAAAGGTTAGCCTATCAGTAAGGTTAGCCTTTTTTTATGCCCTCCTTCTAAAAGAATTTAGCTTAAAACCCACTAGTCAACCATTACATTTAACGTTATTACTAATTATTACGCATTAGAATACATCATTCATGCACTTATTTGATGAAATCTTACCTTTTGGTAGCGTTATCATTTATTAACTTGCTCATCGAAAAAATTAAATCTTCTTACTTTTAACATCATTAGAATGAAATTAATCCCGTCTATCCTTATATGTTTTATACTGCTATCTACGAAGCTAGACGCAAAAAAAGCTACCTTACCTAATGTGATCGTAATCTATGCGGATGATCTTGGCTATGGTGATCTGAGTTGCCAAGGAGCGACAAAAGTACAGACACCCAATATAGACAAATTGGCTACCGAAGGAAGGAAGTTTTCCGACGCACATTCTGCTTCTGCTGTCTGTACACCTTCTCGCTATGCACTATTGACAGGGGAATATCCTTTCAAAGCGAATGATGGCAAAGGTATTTGGGGTCCACTATCACGACACAATAAATTACTGATTGACACTGAAACATTAACCTTGGGCAAAGTTTTTCAAAACAAAGGCTACAAAACTGCTTGCTTGGGTAAGTGGCACTTAGGTTTTGGAAAAGATAAGGTAAACGACTGGAACAACTCTCTAAAGATAGGTCCAAACCAAGTAGG
>WTJX01000550.1 GCA_011524675.1 Cytophagales bacterium | reverse complement strand
ACCCCCATATTTTCTTCAAACTTTTCTCCAAAAGCTTGAAACCCTTCTTTGTCTTTGAAAATATGCCCTGGGGATGAGAAATGAAAATTCCTTCTTTGGTACTGCTCATATTCTACGGCATCATAGTCTAGCCAATCTTTACTCACAATAATAGGAGCATTAATATCTCCATTTTCTAAGGCAGAGATACAGTTTGATCTTACAAGGCTATTTCCAGATTCGAGTACTACTAAAGCTTTGATGCCTATGCTATCATCTTCAGCATTTAACATTGCTTTTTTCATATCATATACATTGTCTGAACTTACAGTTTTGACGATAGAAGTATCTCCAAGTAGTCTTAATTGTTTGGAACATGAAAGAGCTGTAGTTTTATTATAGCTATTTGTTTCTTCATAAAAGATAAGTACAGTTCCACTGTCTTGGAGTGTGTGGATATAATTGGCTATAGAGATGCCTTCTGCACTAAAGCTTGCTTGTTGATAGTATAATAAATTTTCCAAAGACATAATGCTATCTGACCTCAAAAAAGGATCTATAAGGTGTGTTTCATTTTCTTTAGAAAAATCAATGAACAGTTGTTCGTTTGATTTGATGGTAGAAACCATCAAATCCATTTGTTTCATTTCATCAAGTGATAATAATTCTTTTATTACGCTTGGCTTCTTTTCAGTATCGTAGTTATATAGTTTGAAATAAGGAGTTTTACCTTTATCATTTTCTTTTTCTACAGCCATTTTTATCCCTTGAAATATTTCAAGATAATATTTTTGTTTGAGGTATTCTTCTGTATTGGTGAAATAGGGAAGGAGTACAGCAATGTTAAATGTATCTTTCTTTTCAGCTTTTCTTGTAGTTATTTTACTTATTACATCTAGCTTGATATCATATTCTTGTGCTAGGTAGAGCAAACGATCAACACTTACTTGTTTTTCCTTGTAATTCTTGCCAAGTTTTTCGGCTAGTAGTGTTACAAGTTTTTTGTCAGAAGGGTACTTGCCGTGAAGCGTCCACAATTTTTCATCGCTCAACTCATTGTAGTATGAGTAAACCATTTTTTCTGCCTTGTTCACAATGCTTTGATCCTTGATCTTTGGCAGGTGTGTATAAACTTTGTAGTAATCTTTTGTTTCTAGGGCAGTATTTAGATAGAGGTATAGGACATGATCTATATTCTTCCACTTAGGATGCTCGTTGATAAGCTTATGAAGTATGAAGTTAGCGTCTTTATAATTTTTTAGATGAAATGCTCCCAAACTAAAGAAAAACATCGCTTGTTCTTTGTAAGGGTTTTCGTCAATGTCATAGCTATATATTTCTTTGAATTGAGCTTGCGTTGCCTGATACTCCTTTTGGTCAAAAAGCTCTTTTGCTTCGGTGTATTTCTTCTCTAAAGCTTTTTCTTTTTTCCCTGCATGAGCAGAGAAGCCCAACAATAAGCAGAAGAATAATGTACCCAATGTTTTCATGTGATTATATACGTTTTACGTTATAGGTTCTACCTTATAGAAGGCTTTGTGAGCTAAACTAAATAACGTTCAACGTTTTACCTTTAACGTTGAACGTTCAACTATACTTATTCCCACTCTATAGTAGCAGGAGGCTTAGAACTAATGTCATACACGACTCTATTGATTCCTTTGACAGAGTTTATAATAGTGTTTGACACTTCTGCCAAGAAATGATGTGGAAAGTCAATCCAGTCGGCAGTCATACCATCAAGGCTACTTACGGCTCTTAGAGCAACTACACTTTCGTATGTTCTTTCGTCTCCCATTACTCCTACAGACTTCACAGGCAATAGCATTACACCCGCCTGCCATACATTGTCATATAAACCATGATCTTTTAGGCCTTTGATGAAGTAGTGGTCTGCTTGTTGTAGCAAGGCTACTTTTTCAGCCGTTACTTCTCCTAAAATTCTTATTCCTAATCCTGGGCCTGGGAAAGGGTGTCTTCCAAGTATGTTTTGAGGTAAGTTAAGTTCTTTACCTACTTTTCTTACTTCATCTTTGAACAATGTAGTCAAAGGTTCTAGTAATTTTAATTTCATATAGTCTGGCAATCCACCTACGTTGTGGTGAGATTTGATGGTGGCAGAAGGACCTTTGACAGATACTGACTCTATGATGTCTGGGTATATTGTTCCTTGTGCCAACCACTTTGCACCTTCTATCTTAGTTGACTCTTCATCAAATACTTCTACAAATACGCGTCCGATGGCTTTACGTTTTGCTTCCGGGTCTTCCAAGCCTTTCAACGCCTCATAGAACTTGTCCTTTGCATCTATACCGACTACATTCAACCCTAATCCTTGGTAGGCTTCTAGTACTTCCTCAAACTCATTCAAGCGCAGCAGACCATTGTCCACAAAGATACAGGTCAATTGTTTCCCTATGGCTTTGTGTATGAGAAGACCTGCCACAGAAGAATCTACCCCTCCAGACAAGCCTAAGATTACCTTTTCATCTCCTACTTCTTCTTTGATCTTTTGTATAGCGTCTTCTACAAAGCTTGAAGGCTTCCAATCTGCTTGACAGTTACAAATGCTGATAACGAAGTTGTGTAGTAGTTGGAGACCACACTCAGAGTGCACTACTTCTGGGTGAAATTGAATGCCAAAGATGTTTTTTTCTTTTATTTGATATGCCGCTACTGGGATCGTATCTGTTTTGGCTATGAGTGCTATGTTCTCGCCAACGCTTTTGACAGAGTCTGAGTGAGACATCCATACTTGAGCACCGTTGGTAATGTCTTTTAGCAGTGGGTTGTTACTATCTGTATCAGTCAGATGAGCTCTGCCGTATTCTCTTATCTTGGAAGGTAATACTTCACATCCATACTGTTGTGCTATGAATTGTGCACCATAGCAAATACCTAGTATAGGAACTTTGTCTATAAATTGAGACAAGTCTATAAAAGGAGCATCCTTGTCTCTTACACTAGATGGACCTCCAGAAAGGATGATTCCTTTTGTCTCCTCGTCTAGTAGTATCTCTTTGTGATAAGGATAAATTTCGCAATATACATTAAGTTCTCTTACTCTTCTTGCTATAAGTTGAGTGTACTGTGAACCAAAGTCTAGAATGATAATCTTCTCAGCCATGGGGCAAATGTATTGAATTTGAACTTAAAATTTAAGTAAGAAGGCTTGATTGTAGAAAAATGTTTTGCAGCTGCATAAAAAAAGCCCTCTGGGAAGAGGGCTTATAAACTGAACGAATAGACCTGAAAACAGAATTGATACCTCTACCAATTCATGTTACAAATATATACAAATTATTTATTAATAAAAATTTACTCTTGTAAAATCTATAAAAAAAATAAGTTTATCTTATTAATTGCTTGTGATAGACCCGAGTTTTTAAAGATAGTGTACTAAGACTTAATGTATTAGCTCAGGTTTTGAGTAACATAAGAACCCACACCTACTTATGATAAAAAAAGTATTTGTTCGGTAAAACCTAATGCCTCGTTTACCGAACGGATATTGAGATTAATTGCCAATATGTTTCAGGTAATCTTCTGCACTAAGCAAAGCAGAAGTATCGCTATCTTCATCAAGTTTGATTTTTACAATCCATCCTTCTTTATAAGGTGCTTCATTAATTTTTTCTGGTGAAGATTCTAATTCCTCGTTCATGGCAGTGATCGTACCTGCTATTGGGGAGAATAAATCTGAAACTGTCTTTACAGCTTCTACACTACCAAAAACTTCATTTGCTTCAACTTTTTCTTCAAGTTTGTCTATTTCTACATAAACAATATCACCTAACTCACCCTGTGCAAAGTCAGTGATTCCTACAGTAGCTGTATCTCCTTCTATGAGTACCCATTCGTGTTCTTCCGAATACAGTAGATTATCTGGAATGTTCATTTTATTTATTTATAACGTTTTCTCCGAAACAAATGTACTAAGAGCATATCTAAAATTTAGACATTAGCAAAAAAAAAAGTAATAGCTAATGGTCTATCGACTACTTTTAGATCAAGCTAAATCTTAATTCAAAACCAAAGGCGGTATTGGCAGTTCTGAAAGAACTAGATATTTTAGGTGCATTGATTCTGCGCTCGAAATATATCCTGAGATTCAACCTATTGTTTACTCTATAGGTAATGTTTGGGTTTAATTGAAAATTTAATGTACCAGAAGTAACTGTACTCAAGCCTTTGGTGTTACCGTCTTCTGAGTCTAAGGAGCGTTGTATGGTGCGTGTATCTTTTACTTTGGTAGTCAGATTAAAAGCAACTTCGTTTTTGAGTGTGATGTTTTTACCTCTTTTAAATCCAAATGGTAATTTCAATCCACTTTTTTTGTAGCCTACGGTGACATCGAAGCTTTGTTCTTTTAGTTCATTTATTTGTGCATTTGTGGTTTGTAGTGATATATTTCTAACCGTGGAGTATCGTATATTCAAATCTAATTTCTTTTTTGTTTTGATATTGATACCGATCAAAGGATTGAACTTTTCGGATATACTTACGTCTCCAATCAAGAAAGCTGGGTGGTAGGTTAAGTCTAAAAGGCTTGCTCCTCCTCTGGTAATGTCTATCTCGTCTAGGTTGGTAAGGTCTTGACCAGGACCTAACTCAGTAAATGTCAAAGAGGAACTATAGTTTCCTAAATCATAAATAGAGCTATAGTTGTGTGTCAGGATGATGGATCTAAATTTGTCTTTTAAGAAAGGAATTTTATTTAATCCACTGTAGGTAAGCTTCCAGTTAGGTAAAGGAAACTTAGGGAATGTTCTATTATCCTCTTTTGTAATCTTTCTGTCTCCTGTATAGGCAGCTAAAAATGAAGATATTAGTACATCTTGCGAACGATTGTCATAAGGAATATCTGGGTTTTCCTCTTGATATAGTGCTAAGAAAGTAGGGATATTATTTTTGAAGTCTTCAAAGGCTTTGGAAGAATTATCTTCCTTTGAACCAAAAAATGTACCTTCTCCAGCTGTTTTTATAGAGATATAAGTCATACTGATATTACCTCCAATGCTAGGGCTAATGTAATCCAATTGTCCATCAGACAAACCGTTTTCATCCAATGTGTCTCTGAGCACGGCTGAGAAGTTACTGGAACGGCTGTATGACAAGGTCAGGTTGATTGTTAAATTATTATAAGGCTCTATGCTTGCCGTTCCTGTTATTTTTCTTGTAATCTGTTCTGTAGATTGTTGATTCAATGATTCTCTTTGTGTGAGCCAATCATTGTCGCTAGCTTCTTTTCTAAAGTCTTCTAATTGATTGATTCCTGTTACATACTTGATACCAGGCGCATAGTTATTGTCTGTATCTAAGCCCATATAATGAGGTCTAGAGGTAAAGCCAGCAACGGCACTACCATAATTCCATGAATAGTTAGCGCTTACGTTTCTTATAGACAGAAGCGGACGCACAAAAATACGTGCAAACATATGCTTTTTGGTTTTGACAGTATCTCGCCCTCTGCCCGAAGGCTTTTTATATGGAGAGCTTATGAGTTTTAAAAATTTAGATTTATTATAAAGTGTTGAAAGTTTAAGTTGATTTTTCAATTCGATGCTACGTTGGTTTGAGATGGTATGGCCTAAGGTATCTAAGCCTACTGGCGCACTCTTCCAGTTATATTTAGTATTATACGTGATATTTGAAGTTACCCAATCAATCATACGTATCTTATTGAGTGGTAGCTTGTAAGAAGTATTTAAACTATGGTCGTATTGTTTCAGTCTTCCAGTGGTTTTGAATATTTCATCAAGACTTTTCTTTCTTGTTGGGTTGTTTTCAAAACTGTTTTTACTAGTAGCATTTTCTAAATTATTGTCATCGATGACTGCAAAAGCTTTAGCATTATAAGTGGTTTTGATGCTTTTGGTCAAATTTAGGTTCGTACCATATGTACGGTATAAATTAAAGCTTTTTTGATAGATGGAACTAGCACTATCACGCCCAAGGGTGTCATTGAGGTAATGTGTCTCTGTAAAGGTTCTATCAAAGTTTGATGATACAGTGATGGAGGACGGAATGAGGTTTAAATTAATATCTTTTATAAGTTTTAGCTTATCAAACTGTTTTATTTTTGCAAAAGGAGCAATGCTTTTTTCTTTTGGACTAAAGTTATATTTTACCGCACCAGTATAGTTGAGTGATCTATACTCGTCTATACCGTTGCCCGCAGCAAGCTCAGAAGAGCCTAAACCTCCTGCTTTGGTTTCTCTCAAGCCAGCAGAAAGAGTGATGTTTTCTATATCATAGATACGTCTTTTTGCATCTTCCTTAGTTTTTATCTTTTTAAAGTTGCTTATGTTTATACTTCTACTCGTTTCCTCATAAATCGTTTTTTCTTTAAATCTTTTAGCTTTGTTAGTGGTGTCTGTATCATCATTTTCCATAAATTCAATAGCATCATCTAGTTCTACATCTGGATTTAGAGGATCATATTGAGGCTTGATGATTTTTTTGTCATAGCTAGCATAGATAGGGATTTTTAAACCTAATTTTTTTGGTAATATTTTATCTAGTTGCAAGTTAGTAGCAAACCCATAATTATACGTATCTTCTCTGGCTCTATCGGATATTTTTTGTTCTATATCTCCATACCCTCTAGTTTTGGCACTAGCAGAAGCATTAAGCGTACCTAAGTCAGCTAAGTTCATAGCTATCGCCAAGTTGGTAGCGTAGCCCGCTTTTTTGATAAAGCCTGAAGACCGCAGTTCATTGAACCACAACCTTGTTTCGTCTGTAATGATGCTATTGCCACCAATAGGGTTTTTGACTCCCAGCATGATAAGTCTCACGTTTGATATATCTGGTCTTCCTACTACTCTTACCATATACCTCCCTATGTCCACATGCTCTAAATTAGGGTCTGAGAGAAACTTTAGTTTCGCATTTACCAAATCCTTGATGCTTATGTCTAGTTCATTAGAAGAAGGCCATACCTCATCTACGCTATTACTGTTAGGGTTTTGTGTATAAGTAAGGGGGATTTCTATCTCATAATAGTTGTTTTCAAAGTCTGTACCTAGACGTATGATGGCATTTACTTCATCTGCACTTGCTGGGTCACCACTGGTTTCGGCATGGATAAACATTTTTACTCTTTCATAGTTGAGCAGGTCAACAGCTAAGTTTTTGTATATCCCTTTTCCATCGCCATCTATCAGGTTGTTTACTGACATGCTGAGCGACTGTTCATTGATGGTTAGCGATTGATTACTAGAGTTGTCCACATCCTGTGGTAAAGGTGATACATAAGGTGATACATTGTTTCCGTTTTCATTACCAGCATTTTCATTCGCATTGACGGTAGAGTAGTTGAAGGTAGGTTTTTCACTTTCCTCTAGTGTGTCAATTGTCAAGGAAGTTTCATATTCTCTCCATTGAGCAGATACAAGCTCAAAATCTGCCATTCTCAATACTACAGTTTTGTCAAAACCGTCCAAGACGGTACGGATATACTTTATTGATTTGAAACTATTTAATCCATTGACTGTATCGGTAGGTGATTTGATAGGGATTCTAAACTGATACCATCGCTGTTCTGTATTGTTGTTTCCACTACTCAATCTTACATCTTCTACATCTACGATGTATTTGTTTTCTAAATTTAAGCTATCTGGGTGAAGATGAATTTTATACCCAAAATATTGATCTACAGTACCGAGCGTATTGTCAGCATTCAAATCTTCATTGTCTGGAAAGTTACTAGAAGATAGAGGGGAGTTATTATTGGTCTCAATGCTAGAGTTATTTTCTACTCCACCATAATTTCGGTATTTGTTAAGTAATCCTTCACTAGAAACTTCACTGTCGTTATAATGCACAAAGTTATCAGAAGAGGGGTCTCCAGAGAGTTTTTCTGGTAATGTACCACCACCGCCATTGAGTAAGTGTTCTTCAAAACGATCTCTTTCGTCTGCATCATTTAATCCGTCTAGCCCTATGTCTTGTAGTGAGCGATCTACGCTATTGTCAAAAGCATTGTTTAGGTATTGCTGTGTGGTAACATTTCCCCAGATTGTTTCTTCCGTATTGCCATTGATAAGCCCATTTTCAAATGAGTGCTTACTATCTTGAAGCACATCTTCAGATACACTACCCAAGTGAAAAATAAGGTTACCACTGGTAGGTGCATTGCCTAGTCCATATCCATTTTCTTCTATGAAAGGGTCTAAAAGCCAAAATTCTATAAACTCTACATTAGCATTGTCAAAGTCTGTATTGAAGGTGATGGCTCGGGTGATGGCAGCCCAGTTGTCTGTAACTGTACTTTCTACGAAGTCTCCAGTAGTAGCGTCAATCTCGGTATTGGTGATAGGGTTATAGTTATACGGTCCTCTCTCTGTTGGATAAAAGGCTAGGTTGAATGTATTGAGGATTGAGTTTTGGAGGTTACCTAAGTCAGTCCCCGTGAAAAGATCGTCAATATTATAACTACCAGTATAATAGTTGTCTGCATCGTCATCACTGAGGTCTAAGGATGATGATCCATCAAAATAAAAAGATCTATCTATGTTGTACCATGATAACTTGGCTCTATGATAGCCTACTTCTAATCCTGTGGCAGCGGAGTCGATGACATCGCTTATAGGCGTAGAACCAATCTTCCAACGCGTAGGGCTAGAGCCTAAATTATTTCTTGATTCAGCTCCTTCAAAGTCATCTATATAAGCATCACCATTATCACCAATGAACTTTGAATTGCCAGGTTTAAATACTGCGCCTTCCCAGTCTATTTTTACGTTTGAGGGCTTTTTGGTTGATAAATAGGGTAGCTTATCTACTATTTTGGTGATTAGCCTAGATTCGTCTTGATAGTGAAGGTCTAAACCTATTTGGGTGTTCTTTACAGGCTCTTGCCCTATGTTTACCCTACTTACCAGAGGGCGTTCGCTTAAGTGCAGGACAGTAGCTCCTACGTCAAAGTTATCTCTTACATGATAGTCAAATCTTGCCCCTACCAAAGACTTTTGCCTAAAGTTGAACAAGTCGGCAGTTTCATAGGTAATGACAATATCTTTACCAGAGTCTAGTATTCCTTGATTGGTAATGTTTACATTTCCATTTCTGAAGGAATAATCTGTCCCTTGTGTAAGCCTTATTCCTCCCACCACTACAGATACTGTACTAGGGTCTATATTGAAGCCTGATAAATAGATGCTTCCACTAGACGAGGTTTGTACTTTACCAACAATAAAAAACTTGTTTTTGCTAGCATCTATTTGAGCATCATTTTTGGTCGAAGCATACAAAGTGTCAAAGACATAGGTGTTTTGGTCTTCTACAGAAGGTAGGATACTTCTGAGGTGGTCACCAAATGGCTCTACATTAGGGAATATGATGTATCCTCTTTTTTCTTTGACGGTGATATCTGGCAAGTAATCCCAATTACCATCCGATACTAGATCGTTATTGCTATTGAATTTATCTGCATTCAATAGTTTGATTAGGTTTACCCCTTCTCCTTGGGTGGTGGTTACATTCTGCAATACAGGGTTGTCTAGTCCACTTGCATCATCTCTATAGATTACTTTGACCTGGAAGTTATCACTCTTGAAAGAGCCAGTAGAAATCTGATAGATGTTTTTCATCATCAAGTCCCATGTATCAAATGGTCTGATATTTACAGACTGTGGTTTCAGCATTTTTAGTACGATGACATCGTCTTGCTCTAGGTTCGCATAGTCTTCTGACAGTTCCCCTACTTTATACACTGTGCCTTTATAGGAGTATTCAAAGGCTACGGCTATGGCTTCATCTTCGCCTATACGCGAGGATAGAGAGATGTAGCCTAAGTTTTTGTTGATTACGAAGTCCGTACCTTCGGTAAGTTTTCTAGCACTACGTACTACCTCAAAGTCATTTCCACTGACCAGGTTGATGCCTTCCAAGCTATTGATTGTATTGTCTGAGTCTCTAAAGTCTGTAGCATTTATGATGCTTTCGTATAGTGTGCCATTATTTACAGGATCGTTAGAGGTAGTATTATCTTCTTCTCCCAAATTATTGATAGAAACAAAGTTTCTTAAATTATTGACGGTATTGTTTCTGTTGGTTACATATACCTCTACTCTGTTGATGATGACACCATTACTAGGAAAGTTTGGGTTGCTTGCATAAGCTTGGTCAAAATTGTCCCTAAAGTAATGTGCTAAGAAAAAGTGGCGGTAATCATCGTAGTCTGAGGCTGGTACTTCTATACTTTGCTGTTGTCCTCCACCTTTGATGGTCAAGGTCTGCGTACTACCTCTTTGGTTAGAGGCTATAGCTGTAACATCTAGTTTTCCAAAACGCAAATCTGCTTTTACACCAAAGAGGTTTTGCGCTCCCCTTACTAAGGTATTTCTGATGGGAAGGCTCACGTTTCCTGCTTCTATACTTCTTACGAGGTCTTCTTCTTTACCTATGAAGTCTATTTTTATACTATTATTAAAGTCAAAAACTGCCTGTGTGTTCCAGTTGGCCGTTAGTCTTAGACGGTCGCCAATAGTACCTACTACATTCATAGCAATCTGTTGGTCAAACTCAAAGCCGCCTACTTTTTGTTGTTGTAAAGATACAGCTGGATTTTCTACTCTCTGCCATCTACCTCCAAAGTTCATGGTTACATTACCCGATGGTCTTACGGATACTATCTCTTGCCCCTTGCTGTTTTTCTTTACAAATAGTGGTGGTGCAATACTATTGTCGTCATCCGCATCATCAGATTTGCCAGTAGCATTATTTTTCCAATAATTAAACATCATGATTCTTTGCTGGTATTCAGCATATTCTTGAAAAGACATGCTTGATGGAGGACGATAGTAGAAATTGTCTCCTACTTTTTCTTCTATCTCATAGTTTCTTAAATCTTTATCTAAGATGACGTTTGTCTTTATATTGGAAGGCTTTAGTTTGAGTATCGAATTAGGTTCTTCGTTAGCATAAGGATCTCCGTGGCGATCTTTCAACGGTCCTTTACTTTCACTAGTATCATCATCTACGCCATTCAGGTATTCGTTTGTACCATTCAATGAAGCATTCGAGTACTGCATGCCTAGCCAAAAGTTTGACAGAATCAAAATGGTCAATATGAGGAGTGATTTGTTTTTTTTCAAAGTGAATGCGTCTTTTTCAGTCTATAGTTGCCGATATATTTACTTGCCTTATTATCTAATGAATGCTACTTTACGAAATTAGGGCGTTTGCACTAGTACTCCCTACTCAAGCTGGCTCTTCACTAAACTATGCCTTAGTGGCATATTTCTTAACGCTCAGCCTTGGGTCGGTCTTCTCACAGGCATACGCGCAGACTGGCTCTTCGTTAGAAACATACTATAAAAATAAATACAAACTAGTTAGAAGTAAGAAATAATCGAATAATTTCGCTAGTTAGCATTTCAATTTTTATTTTACAAATTATTGCTCTATTTTGATATTATTTACTTTTTAGTGCCAATTTGATGAGCTCTTCTACACTAATAGAAGGCTTTTGTTTCAGTATATGTTGTATGCTTTTTTCGGCAGTAGTTTTGTTGATACCCAAGGTAGTCAATGCCACTAATGCTTCTTGCTGTACAAGTGCCGTAGCAGATTGAGCCGCCCAATTGCTTTGCTCTGCAAGCGAACTATCTTCGGTAACGAGTTTCTTTACTTTATCTTTAAGCTCCAAAATAAGCCTTTCGGCAGTTTTTGCTCCTATTCCTTTGACCTGTTTTACGGCAGTAACATTTTCGCTTGCAATGGCATTGATGGCTTCCATATACTCCATCGAAGAAAGCAAGGTCAAGGCTGTGTTTGGACCTATACCTGATACTGAAATCAATAACTGGAAAAGGCTTTTTGCGTTTGTATCAAAAAAACCATACAATGAGTGACTGTCTTCTTTTACTTGAAAGTGTGTATAGAGTTTACACTCTTTTAGCTCTTTTAACTGGCTGTAAGTAGGCAAGGGAATATGTATCTGATAACCTATTCCTCCTGCTGATACTATGACATAAGAAGCTTCTAGGTGTGCTATTTTTCCTTCGATAAAGGCAATCATGTAATGTAAAGTTCTGTACTAGCACATACTTAACCAAAATGATAGTTTGTGCTACATTATTTCAAAAACACTAATTTATCACTTTAATTACAATTGACTCATACTATTTATCGAAAAGATTATGAGACATCAAGATTTTAAGATTTTTAGACAAAAGACATGTCCAAACTACAATGTATTAGGTACGAGCTACAACGATTTTGATTTACGATAGAAAAAAGCTAACTCCTAATGCACTATAGCCAAAACCTCATAGCCCATAAACTGTTGTACACCTAATTACGTCAGATACAATACATTCATTTCAAAAGATAATGGGTCAAATGCTTCAAACAAATCATCAATAAACATAGGGTGATTGATATAAAAGTTTAAAAAGTTATCGTTACGCTCTTGTAGCTTGCCTTTGGGGAATAGCTTTGACTTTATACTTTCTACCAATGCCATCTGTTGTGCATGTTTTTTTTCTTCTTCCTTTTCCAGACGGTTTTCTAACTTTTGCAACCATTTGATTAATTTCTTTTTTTCTCCCTCTACTGCTGGTACAAGTGAAAAAACACTTGTACCTACTTTAGTTTTGAGTGTTTCAAATAGTTGTTCAAAAGCTGAGGATTCCTGGGCTAGCAAATTATTGGCTTTGCCATTGGTAGCCATCACTTTTTTCTTTAGCGTTTCTATACTTGCAAATAGTTCTTCTGTACTCCACCCTAGTTGTTTTATTTTTTTGTGTAGCGTTTTGGGAATGATGGTAGCTGTGTTTCTAGGCAATAAAACAGGGACTTTTTGACCATAAAAATGAAAAAGTGTTTTGAGTTGAAACCAATACGCTAACTCTCCACCTCCGCCAAGGTAGCATATGTTTGGGAGTATGCTTTGCTGGTACAAAGGACGTAAGATCACATTTGGACTTAATCTTTGGGGATATTCTTCAAAAAAAGTTAAAGCATCGTCAAGTGACCAACTAAGTGATGTGTTGACTACTTTTACTTGTCCTTGTTCTACCACTAGACGCTCTCTAAGCCCGTCTTCAATATAAAATAGGTTTACTTCTCTAGGGTTTACCTGTTTTTTGTATCCTTGCTTTGTCAGTTTTTTGGATTGTTCTTCTACAAGGCTAAAGCTATGCTGCTTTTTCAGTTCGTCTTTTAGTACTGGTAGAAAGCTACGTTTTAATGCTTTATCATTTGCATCTAGACATAGCAAGCCTTTATCTTCAAAAAGGCGATCTACCAAAGCGCGTGTAGCCTCGCTTAAATTTTTTGATGAATGATATACAGAAAGTATCTCTATTTCTTCTTTGAGTGTTTTGAAACAGTCTTCTATATCGTTAAGGTGAAATGTACCTACAGCACCACGCTGCTCTGTATGCCATTGGTGTGTTTGTCCAAAGAGGTGAAAGTGGTTTATTTCTTCAAAGTCATGGTCTTCGGATGCCATCCAATAAATTGGTACAAATTCTTTTTCTGGAAATTCTTCTTTAAGCTTTTGTGCTAGTTTGATAGTGCTTACTATCTTGT
>WTJX01000664.1:1241-3816 GCA_011524675.1 Cytophagales bacterium | reverse complement strand
GTAAACAACAGTAGCATCGTAATTTTTCAGCAAAATGTTGCTGAAAACTTTGGAGAAATAGCTATAGCATGGAAAGTAATTAAAAACTGTGGCAGATTAGACAACCATCCGTTTTCTTATCCTTTAAAGTTTCAGGTAAGCGCTAGTGATTCTTATGGAAACTTCACACCACAAATGACCGCATATGATGGTCAAGCATACGAAATGGTTAAAGATACTTCAGGAGATGTTTTAAAAATATGTAGCTCTCCAGCTACTTCTCCTAATGAAGTAGAAGTTAAAAACAACCTTTCTCAGGGAGCTATTAATGCAAACATATTCAAAGATGGTAGGTTATTAGCTGCCAAAACAAACATGGCACCAGGTCAAAAAGCTGTCTTTGAGTTTCATCCAAGAATATACATAGGTGTAGTTTCTCAAATCGAAGAAGGAGACGTAATGAACTCGGCTATTATTCAACAGATAAATACAGAAATCAATTTATTTGGTATCGCTAGTGCAGATATCGTCATGACAGGTGGTGGCCCAGGAGTAAATTCTTCTGCTTTTGAATTTAAATTGGAAAACATTAATAAATAATTAAGTCACTTCAAGAGCAGGCAGGCTCTTGCCTGCTCTTGTTTAATTAGTAGTCATTATGTCAAATGAAACAAACACCCAAACCTGGACTTCCGGAGATTGGAAAAAAAGGTCTCGAACGAAACCACCTTATAACGGTATAAAGATACAGACTAAAACTGTATACGACAATGAAGACAAATTTTCTTCAGTGAGTGTATCATTCATAGATTTCACAAACAACGTAAATGGAGTAAGTAGTATTATTCCAGAATTAACGTTAGAAGAAGGTTGGGCTAATATACCTAAAGCGACTATTTCTTCTCCGCCCTCTTCTCCACCTTCAGGTCTTTCAGCATTTACGGTTAATGGAAAAGTAAAACTCTCAGAAGAGCTTTCAGGAATTTACTTGAGAATCCATCTATACTATGGGGTAGAACATGCACAAAGAGAAGAAATAGGATATATTATAAAATTCAACCCTATTAAAACGACTTAAAATACACCTCTTACATAAAAGACATAGTTGGTACTATCGACACAGTCAAGGCAAGCTATAACAACGGTTAACATATTTTAATTAGGTCTGCCTTGGATAACAAAACGACTACTTATGAGAGTAATAAGTGTCAAAAAATAAAACCAAACAACATTAATATAAAAAATGTAACCATAATGGCAGATAGCGAAATACCTAAAAAACATTAGCTGTTTAAACCAAAACACATGAAGTGATTTAATCTTTTCATGATGAGTTACAAAACAAGTTTCTCCACCTACATTTTGTCTAGTTTCTACTCCGTAGCTATAGCTATGTAAAGGAAACTAGCCTTCTATTAGGAAAGGAAAAATAAAGAAACTAAAGTAAAAAACAATGGAGTCCAGAATCCATTTCAAAAAACGGGGCGTTATTCCGAAAAGCCTAATGAGTAGGAAATTAAAAATTAAATTTATGGCAACACTTCAGTTAACAGCAACTAGTCGAAGTAAAAACGCAACAGCAACATGCACACCATGTATTTTTTTAGTCAATGGCTCAAAAGCAGACGTAGAGGTTTACGATGCTACTGGCACACAACTAATCGGTAAAGTAATAGGTGTAACACCTGGGAATATTGCAAAAATCCCAGTAACAATTGGGACTCAATACAAATACCAGATTAACCCTAGTAAACATCCTTGCGATGCTACGGTAACATATTAATCCTAGTTCGTTATCTTATAAGACATTCACCAGTACTCCCTCTCAAACGGACGCTTCGTTAAAACTCTCCCCCCTTTACTGTCAAACCTTCTATTAAAGGGGGAAAAGAGTTACTAGTCAGACTGAAAGGTGAGTACATGGTTTCTAACCCTAAAGCGAGCTTCAAACCAATATTTTATACAATGAACAAATTAAGATTAGCGTAATACATCAAAATATAATTATTTAAAACAAGATAGCTTCTGCTACTTACTTACTTACTTACTTACTTACTTACTTACTTATCAAAACATCAGCTAGTCTAGGCTAGCTAGTGTTTGATATAGTAAGTTTTCAAAAAAGTACTCATGACCATAAGCCTGTACTATTTCATTTTTATGACTTATAAACTTTTTCATTAGATAACCAACAAACTTATGAAACCATATTATTGGAACGATACTGTCATCACAAGTAGTGGTGAAAGATTAAACCTAGTCATTTGTTTTGAAGTGAATGATGCTGGTGAGTCTATAGGAGTATCGCCTAAAATATACTGGAAAGAACAACTAGGTTATGTATATGAAATCCCTGAACTTTTTTTCAATAGCAAATATGGATGTAAACACACGTTTCATAACGGGCTTTCGGTAAAAGTATTCTTTGAATGCAGTAGTCGCCCGATACATCACAACACTCATTATACAATTAGTGGAGAACTTTGGGTTACCAAACCAGAACTAAACAGCAACGAACTAATTAGGCACTACATAGGAGTGTTTTCAGAATTTGTTAGCAACAATGGTCCTGCCCCCTACCCAGCACCAGCCCCCT
>WTJX01000664.1:0-1141 GCA_011524675.1 Cytophagales bacterium | reverse complement strand
TGCCGATGAAGATAAACCAATAGTACCTGATGTAAATAATACAAATCGCTTAGGTATAGAGCTTGGTCTCACCTCAGGTTCTTATCATGAATTGTTTTCTTACATTTACCTCACTCCTTGGCCTACAACACCCACTGTAGATGTACATGACTCATTTATAACCATTCCTTCTCATGTTGAATCCTCATCTGATTTTTATAAAAAATTAGCCGATTTAAATAATGTAGAATTGATTGAAAAGAACGCTACCTATCTCATCAATACCACTACTGTTTCATCTACCAGCAGTTTATTCACTGATCGTTTTATTAGTGAATTGTCTCAACTACAAGATACTTTTAAAAGCTACTCAAAAATTCATCAAATATTTCAGTCAGAGAATGCTTTAAACTATGAATTTATTCAAGAGATCGTAACAGAGTACTACCAAAGCTGGGAGAATTACAACAGTCTGACTCAAGAAGAACAATACCAAACGGATGAAAAAAACATTTGGGCTAGTATCACCGCGCTGATCGTATTAACAGGCTATAAAACAAAGCTACTTCAACAATTCATAGGACTATTGAGGGTACAAAAAGTGCTATCCAACACAAGTGTTATGATAAATAAAAATCAATTGAAAGAAAAACAATTGATAAAATGGTGGGAATCCTCATTGGTAGCTCCTAAAAAAATCTTCCCATTACCCACCTTATCTACAAAAGTAAAGTCTCCCCCGAATCAAAACCAGCCTTTAAAAGGTTCAATAAACCCATACGGGATAGGTTTTCTGCAAACTGTACTTTTTGAATTAAAAAGTTATGAACTCGGGGAAATAAGACACATTGAAAACATTTTAAAAGGAGAAACGCGAGAAGTAAAACAAAGAGAACTAACAACTAAAGAAACACATGAGATAGAAGAAGTGCGTGACACAAAAGCATTAGATGAACGCTCAGAAGACACAACCAATGACTTAGTAAAAGAAGTGTATAAAACACTCATAGATCGAAAAGTAGAAACCAAGATCATTGATTACAAAACCAATTATGGAGACCCTACCTCAGAACAAGCCGACATAACAGGTAACTGGTGGGTCAATGAATCTCCTGCTGGCGGCAACAAACAAGACATTTCAAAATTTGCAAAAGATATCGTG
>WTJX01000060.1 GCA_011524675.1 Cytophagales bacterium | reverse complement strand
AAACCGTATGGCGAAGAAAAGTAAGGGAGCTTTTTTGATTATATTTTTTTTGATGTCAAGTCTGTTGGGGCTATCTCAAGACTATTCATGGTTGTCATACGATATAGCCAACAATCGAGTACAAGGAAGTAACGAATATCTAGGAGAGGGTAATTTTGCTAATATCGTATTGAAAAATTATTCAAAAGAAGTCATTTTAATGAATGTTAAAGAGGGAACAACTCTTTTTCTAGATAACAAGTTTTATAAAAGTTATCATGAAGATACACTTGCAGAAATAATACTTCATAAAAAACAGCATAGCTCATCAAAACAATGTTACCTTTTTACCCTTTATCATAAAAGAGGTGATTTTCATTTTCACCCATTTCAAAAAGATAAGGTTATTAATGAAAAAAACATAACCTACATCTCACGGATAGAAAGTAACCAAATTAGTTTTTTTTGGTATGGGGTATTATTTCTATTAGCACTTATAATTTTACTAAAGGAAAAATATGCAGACGTTTTTAATTTTTTGTTCAAAGACCTGCTTTCACCATGGTTTAGAAGTAAAAATGTAACGTTTTCAAACAATAAACTATTTCTTACATTTACTCTTTCTCTTATCCTGATAGCTTTTACTATAACAGTATTTTACCCTATAATGATGCCCCAGCTACAGCTAAACGTTGTAAAAGTAAGTTCTTTCTTTTTTATGACGCTTCTTTTTTTGTTTGTCAAGTCTGTCATCACATATTCAATGTCAAGCATTTATGACTATGATATACACAAAACACTCATTCTTAGTTATGCAAAAGTTATGGTCAACCTTTCCTTGTTAGCTATTGCATGTTGTGCATTTAGTTATACTTTTTTGGAAGGTATGGCGTCATTTATCAAGGTGCTTTTTATTATTTTTTTGGTTTTGGCAGCCATAAATCAGCTTTGGTGTATAGTAAATTATCGTAGATTTAGAAAAATTTATTTATTTTCATATCTTTGCACCTCAGAATTGATACCCCTGTTGGTTTCGATAAAGTTACTACAGTAATTTTATGGTTTCAATTAGTTTACACAAGAAGAAAGAGGTTGGAAGAAATGAATAAAATGGATGTTTCAAGTGAAGATAGGTTATCAGAAGTAAAAAGTGTTCTTGTATCTCAACCTGAACCTTCAAACCCTAACTCACCGTACCACAAACTTGCAGAAAAATTTAACATCAAAGTAGATTTTCGTAAATTCATACATATAGAAGGTGAGTCATACAAAGAGTTTAGGAAAACCAAGATAGATATATTGTCTCATACGGCAATTATTTTTACTAGTAGAAATGCTGTAGATCATTTCTTTAGAATTTGCCAAGAAGCAAAGATAGAAATGCCAGCAGACATGAAGTATTACTGCGTCTCTGATCAAACAGCTAATTATCTTCAAAAATACATAGTCGTAAGAAAAAGAAAACTTTATGTAGGGTCAAAGACTGCAGCGGATTTATTACAAATTATCAAAAAACACCCTTCTGAAAAGTATTTATTTCCTTGCTCAGATATTAGAAAAGATGTTATACCTGACTTCTTAAGAGATAATGATTATCAATATAATGTGGCAGTTTTGTATAAGACTGTAGCTTCAGATCTTTCAGATTTATCTGATGTGGACTATGATATGATCGCTTTTTTTAGTCCTTCTGGAGTAAGTTCTTTACTTTCAAACTTCCCTGATTTTCAGCAAAAGAATACAAGGATTGCTGCTTTTGGACCTACGACAGCCAAAGCAGTGAGAGATGCAGGTCTCATACTTGATATAGAGGCACCTCACCCAGATGCTCCTTCAATGACTGGAGCAATAGAGCTGTATATTAAGAAATCTTTGTCTTAAATAAAAGAAAATTTTTTATGCTGTGGTTTGTTCTATCTTTTTTACTAACTTAGAACCAAAAGATGTATTCTTAATTGTTTAGAACAAACCACATATTGTTTTTTTTTTTTATGTTTCCTTTTTTGGGAAGCATTAAAGCACAAAATCCTACTCAATTCAGTTTCTCTCATAGGTTAGGTAACTATTATAACCCTTCGCTCCTTTCACCTAGCGGTCATACAAAAGTTAAGTTTCTTCACAGGTCGCAATGGGCTAATTATCAATATCAAACAGAGATCAATCCAAGGCCACTTACTCAACTTGTTACTTTAGAGCGTCCTATTTCTTTTTTTTCTAAATCTATCAATAGTCAAAAAAACGAAGCTTTTGGCTTGAGTATATTGAATGATAATATAGGAATAGTCAACCAAATAAACATTCAACTAGCACTAGCCAAGAAAATAAAGCTTAGCGAAACTAAAGGAATAGGTTTTGGTCTGAGCATGGGTGCGCTTTCTCAACGAATCAAAGTATCAGATTTTACATCGGTAGAACTAAATGATCCCACTATCCAAGAGTTAATCAATTCAAATACACTTATAGAACCAAGCCTAAGCACAGGGTTCCAATATTATGGGACTAAGAATAAAATTGGGTTAGCGTTTAATAATTTGCTCAGCAGTGATACTAAAGGCTATATATTGAGTCAAAAAACATTGTATTTTAACTTTAAAAGTCACTTTATACTTTCCCCAACTGTAGAACTTTTCCCTTTGGTAAATCTTATTTCAGATTTCAAAACTCATTCCTATATAATAGGTGTGAATGTTAGGTTTACGGTACTTCAGACTTATTTAGATATTAACTTACTTGCTAGACAGGCAGTAGCACAAAAGCAAAAAAACGTTTGGTCTTTCAGTAATAATGATATCATTCTACAATTAGGTTTTCCACAGGTTCCACAACTTCCCATTGGAATCCATTACTCTTTTGATTATGTAAGTTTTGGTATAGCAGCCAAAAGCAATGTGTCTCATGAACTGATGTTGTCTTACCAATTAGGCAAAAAGAAGAAGTATGAAGGCAAGGAATTATTCTCTCCACGATACAAATACAATTGATTTTATAAAAATTAGTATTTCTTTTTTGTTATTGCACAATAAAATAAATATCTTTCGTTTTCATATTGTACTTAGAGGTACAATTAGGTGTTGTTATTTGAATTAAAACAAATTGTTATGATAAAGTTAGGTGTAGTCAATAAATTATTATTGTGTCTATGCATCTCATCACTGTTTCTTCAAAGTTGTGGAGGTAAGTTTAGGGGTGATGGAGGTGAGCTAGTCGGAATTCCAAATAGAGAAGGATGGCAGCAAACTATTCCTTTTGGAATGATCATTTGTCCATCTGGTACCTTCCATATGGGACAAGCTGATGAAGATATTGCTTCAACAAGAATAAATCTTAACAGACAAGTAACTATTGGTGGTTTCTTTATGGATGATACAGAAATTACTAATAACGAATATAGACAATTCGTCAACGCAATATTGGAAGATTCTATAGATGTGTTGGGAGAAGAGTATATTATGTCTGAGTTATATCCAGATACTTCTGTATGGGAAGATGATTTCTCACACCATATGGGAGATCCAATGGTAGAGTATTACTATGACCATCCTGCCTTCGATGACTATCCAGTAGTAGGAGTAAATTGGAAAGCAGCTAAATATTTCTGTGCGTGGAGAACTTCTTATCTTAACTCTTATAGATCTGAAGTAGGGTTATATTCTATGCCAAGGTTCAGATTACCTTCTGAAGCAGAGTGGGAATACGCTGCAAGAGGTGGAAGAGATATGGTGAAATATCCATGGGGTAGTCCATATATCAGAAATGCGAAAGGTTGTTTATTAGCAAACTTCAAACCTGGTAGAGGAAATTACTATGACGACGGTTTTATGTACACTTCACCTGTTGGTGCATTCTTTTCAAATGATTATGGATTATTTGATATGTCTGGTAATGTAGCAGAGTGGTGCGAAGATGCCTTTAGCGATTCTTATAACTCTGTGGTTTGGGATTTGAACCCAACATTCTTTGATGAGTCTGAGCCAAGAAAAGTAGTAAGAGGTGGGTCATGGAAAGATATAGCTTATTACCTTGAGACAGGGACAAGAACGTTTGAGTTTGAAGACTCTACAAAGTCATTCATAGGTTTCCGTTGTGCTGTTACATACTTAGGTAGATCATCAGGAGCTGAATTTTAGAAAAAACAAATACATACTAAACAATATATAAACAAATAAATTAAATATAATCATGGGTGCAAAAAAGAAAGGATTTTTAGAAGGTACGTTACAATATGGAATCATGCCATACGTTTTTGGTATAGGTGGTGCAGTTGTAATCTTAGGTGCTTTATTTAAGTTAATGCACTGGCAAGGAGCTTCTATAATGCTTATCGCTGGTTTAGGTACTGAGGCTTTTATCTTTTTCGTTTCTGCTTTTATTCCTGTACATCCTGATCCAGAGTGGGATAGAGTTTATCCACAGCTTTCGGATGATAGTTACGAAGGATCATATGAGTACGAAGATCAGCAAGAAGATACTGGTTCTGCAGTAGAAAAATTAGATTCAATGCTTTCATCTTCTTTAGATCAAGATGTGATTGATAGACTTGGTGATGGCTTAAACAGTTTGAGTACTTCTGTAGAGAAAATGGCTGATTTAGGTGATGCTGCAGTAGCTACGAGTGAATATACGTCAAATGTTAAAGTGGCAAGTGACTCTTTAAATAAAATGAGTTCGTCGTATGCAGAGACTGCACAGGCTATGGAGTCAATGTCGGCAGCGGCTACTGATGCTACCGAATATCACTCACAAGTACAGACGATTACTAAGAATTTAGGTTCTTTGAATGCATTGTATGAGATGGAACTACAAGATGCAAATAGTCATTTGAAAGCAATGAATAAGTTCTACAGTAATTTATCTACTGCAATGGATAATATCTCTGAGGCTACTAGTGATTCTGATCAGTTTAGAGAGCAATTGAAGTCTTTGACAGGTAATATTACTCAGTTGAATAACGTGTATGGAAATATGCTTTCTGCAATGAAAAGCTAATAATTACATTTTTAATTTTTGTTAAAATAATTAATAAGATAATAGATTATGGCAGGAGGTAAAGAAACCCCAAGGCAGAAACTTATATCATTGATGTACTTAGTATTGATGGCTATGCTTGCTATGAATGTAAGTGCAGCAGTACTAGATAAGTTCTTTTACTTAGATAAAAGTTTGAAACACGCGGTAGATCAAGAGCATATATCAAGTGGTAAATTAATAAGTAGCATGGCTGATAAAGTTATTGAAAGGAAAAATAAACCTAAAGAGGTTAAAGCTCTTGATATGGCAAGAAAAGTACGTGAAGGTTCTAGTAATCTTAGTAAAAAGATAGAAGAGATCAGAATAAAGTTAGCTGGTGAACTTGATGAGAAGACAGGGAAACCTAAGCAAATGAAGAATACTGATATCACGGCTACGGTTATGATAGGGGTAAAGGAAGGCAAGAATGACGGACTAGGTTATAAGTTAGAAGAAGCAATGGATGAATATGTTAACCTTTTGAACACTATTTATACAGACACTGCTTTCACTGCCAAGGGGAAGAAAGTTAACGAACCATTGACTACACTTACGCCATCTGCTAAAGAAGATCCAGAATTGAAAAATGATGACCATCAAATTGGTAAAGATTGGGTTAATGTGAATTTTGAAGGTTCCCCAGTTATTGCTGCCTTGGCTACTCTAAGTGAAAAAGAGTCTAAAATTGTAGAGTATGAACAGAAAGTCCTTAGGCATTTAGCGAAGATGGTTGGTGCTGATGATATATCTTTTGATAAAATTGTAGGTATGTCTAGGTTGAAGTCTTCTATTGTTGCTGCAGGAACTGAAATTGAAGGTGAAATTTTTGTTACAGCATTTTCTACTTCAATGACTCCAACCATGAAATTAGATGGTCGAGTTCTTCCTATTGAAGATGGTATGGGGAAATTCAAAAATAAGGTTTCAGCGAAAAACTATGATGAAAATGGTTTCGCTAAAAAGGTTTATAAGGCTGAAATAATATTGGATGATAAAGTGTTAAAATTTGATGTTGACTATGTCGTGTCAAAGCCAGTGATAGAGATTAAGTCTAAGTCTGTTAGCTCTTTATATAAAGATTGTGCAAATATTTTGGAGGTAAATGTACCTGCCTTAGGATCTTTTTATAATCCAACATTTACTTTAGGTTCTTCTTCTGAGGGTGTTGTAAAGAAAGGAAGTTCATCTAATACTGTTATGATAATTCCTAAAAAACCAACAGTTAACTTAAATGTAAAAAATGATGGTTTAGATATTGGCTCTGAACCACTGCAAGTGCGTTTAGTACCGAAACCAACCATTGAAGTTCATTATAAGGGCAGACCTGTAGATCAAAAGAGAGGGGTTGAAGGTTCTCCTAGGTCTCTTACGATCAAGGTTATACCAGAACCTGAATTCAAAAAAAGTTTGCCTAAAGATGCTAACTATTTAGTTACAGAATGGGAAGCTATATTGGTAAGGGGAAAAAGACCAGTTGATAAAAGAACTCTAAGTAGTGCGACTGGTACAATAAATTTTTCTAGTGCTAGGGCAGGAGACAGAATTTTAGTTGAAGTTAAAGGAGTTGCTAGAAAGAAGGTTTTAGGTGGTACTGATCCAGTTATTACTGAGAAAAATCCGGTTTTATTTAATATTCCGCTCAATTAATTTAAATTTAGATGTTATGAAAAAGTTAGGTGTTAGTATATTATTGTTATGTTTAATAGGTCTAGACTATGCTCAAACCATAAGTTTAGACGATAAAGGGATTGATAAGCATTCTTATAAGCCCGTACCAGAGTCTCACATCATGTATAAAAAAATGATGTGGAGAATGATAGATTTGAGAGAAAAGCAAAATCAACCTTTTTTTGCTCAAGGTAAGGAAGTAACTCAAGTAATCATTGATGCAGTGAAGGCTGGATTGATACAGCCTTGGAAAAATGATTCTCTTTCAGATGGTCAGCCCCTTACAAGTGAGCAATTTCTTCAAAAATTGCTTATACCATCTAATGAAGAATTATTTAGTGATGAAGATTTAGATTTTATTAATAATGATGCTGGTGGTGATAATCCTTTCGGAAATGAATTTGGTTTTGATTTAGGTGAGGAAACCAATGATGAAGTTGAGGAAGAGGATAAGAGTAATACTGGTCAGGTTTTCTATTATGAAGGAAAAGACCTATGGCAGCTTGAAGTTAAAGAAAACTGGATTTTTGATAAACAAAGATCTACAACCATATTTGACATTCAGGCGTTAACCATAGTAATACCTGCAGATCATCCAGACAATGTTAAGGGAATTGAAGAAGTTGTTGCTTCTTTCTCTTACAAAGAGTTGATAGAAAAAGTTTTTACTAATAACCCTGAAGCTATATACTATAACCCTTATAATGATAAAGAACATAAGAGTTTAGCTGATGCGTTTGAGTTAAGATTATTTTCTTCTTATTTGACTAAAATCAACAATCCAACAAATGAGACCATTACAGATATCTATGGTGGTGATCCTGGTAAAGGTATCCAAGCTTCAAAGTTGGAAGAACAAAGATTATTAGAGTTCGAGCATAATTTATGGTCTTTCTAGTATCTTTTAAACGATAAAATATTAAAAAGGGAGGGAGTATCAATACTCTTTCCCTTTTTTTTTGCCAAAATTCTTATAATACAAAACAAGAACATTATATGTTTTCATTCTTTATAAATTGAATGAGAAATTATGTATTGTGATTTAGCTGATACTAAATTGTAAGTCTTATGTTTATACTTTATCATTTGTTTTAATTTAGTATATTTCAAGTATTAGTATTTAAGACTAAAGTCAAAAGAAGGAATTGTAACGTATCGTATTGATGGAAGATGTATGTGAAAAACATTGGGTAGTCAAAAAAAAGCCTGATAAAAAAGAAGTTGATTTACTGTCCAAAGCAATTAATGTTAACCCTTTTTTAGCAACTCTTTTGATTCAGCGAGGTATAAATAGTTTTGACTTAGCTAAGAATTATTTTAGACCTTCATTAGCGCATTTGCACGACCCTTTTTTGATGAAAGATATGGAGGTAGCTGTCAATCGTTTATCTTTAGCGATTACACAAAAACAAAAGATTCTTATCTACGGCGATTACGATGTGGATGGTTCTTGCTCTGTTGCTTTAGTTTATTCCTTCTTATCAAGTATTTATTCCAATCTTTTATATTACATACCTGACAGGTATAAAGAAGGTTATGGTGTATCAAAAGATGGGATAGATTATGCTTTTAATGAGGGCGTTTCTTTGATTATAAGCTTAGATTGTGGCATAAGAGCAGTAGAAAAAGTAGCTTACGCTAAAGATAAAGGTATTGATTTTATAATATGTGATCATCACCTACCTGCGGCTCAAACGCCTAATGCAATAGCTGTCTTAGACCCAAAGCAAGAAGAATGTGGCTATCCTTTTAAAGAGTTGTGTGGTTGCGGTGTAGGGTTTAAACTTCTTCAAGCGTATTGTCAAACTACTAAAATACCTTTTGAACAGTTATGTCATTACCTAGATTATGTCGCTATTGCCACAGCTTCAGATATCGTCCCTTTGGTTGATGAAAATAGAGCTTTTTGTGCTTTGGGATTAGCCAAAATAAATAATGATCCTCTCAATGGTATAAAAGCAATCATTGATGTTTGCGGTTTTAAAAAAACATTAACAATATCAAATATTGTTTTCGGCATAGGCCCAAGGATCAATGCTGCAGGAAGATTAAAGCATGCGCATTTTGCTGTAGAGTTATTGATAGAGCAAAACAAGGAGGTTGCAGAAGAAAAAGCATATCAGATTAATCATAACAACCTAGACAGAAGGGATTTAGATAAACAGATTACGGATGAGGCTTTGCTAATGATACAAAACGATCATGAAGCTGCTCAAAGTAAATCTACTGTTCTTTTTAAAAAGGATTGGCATAAAGGAATAATAGGTATTGTAGCTTCAAGATGTATAGAACGCTATTATAAACCTACCATTATACTGACGGCATCTAATGGCAACGCTGTAGGCTCGGCAAGGTCAGTAGATGGCTATGATGTGTATAAAGCTATTGATGCATGTAGTGATATACTAATTCAGTTTGGAGGGCATAAATACGCAGCTGGTCTTACGATGGACATTGACAAAGTTGATGAATTTAGAAAGCGTTTTGAGCAGGCTGTTGCTAGTACTATTACTCATGAGCAGTTAGTTCAAAAAATAAAAATAGATATCGTAGTGTCTTTATCTTACCTTACTGAACGGTTTTATCTTATTTTAAATCAAATGGCGCCATTCGGTCCTGCTAATATGACTCCTGTTTTTTTGGCTAAAGCTGTAAAAGTATATGGGGTAAGTAGGCTTCTAAAAGAAGAGCATGTTAAGTTTTCTGTCAAACAAGATGACTCTAGCCTATTTGACTGTATAGGGTTTGGTATGAAGGAGTTCTTTCCTTTATTAGAAGAGAATGCTTTACTTGATATTTGTTTTACTTTGGATATGAACGAATGGCAAGGTAGAAGAAATCTACAATTGATGTTAAAAGACATTAGACCGCACAATAGTGCTGCTATAAATGTAGAGTCATAGGATATTACCGCTCTAGTTTGATAAAAAATAAGCTGAAGTTATATCCCTATTACTTTACCACTAGAGCTGTCTTTGATAGCTCCTGTAACAGAAGAAAGGCAGTTAATTTCTTTTTCTACTTTTAGTACTCCTAAGAAAGCAAATATAATAGCTTCTTTATAATTAATGATTTCTTTTGAAGGAACGACAACCGTTATATTTTTAGCGTAATGTTCAATTCTTTGGATAAGCAAAGTGTGAAATACACCTCCTCCAGTTATCAATACTTTTTTATTTTTACTAGATGCCAAACAGAGAGAAATTTGTATAGCTATATGTTCTACACAGCTAGCCATATAGTCCTCTATTGGTAGTTTAAAGCTTTCTAATAGAGGAATGAAAATTTCTTCTACCCATTCTCTACCTAGTGATTTAGGGTGTTTTTTTTTGTAAAATGATAGTTGATTTAGTTCATTTACTAACGATGGTATTATATTACCTGAACTAGCTATTTTACCCGATTCATCATAAGCCAAATTAATCTTGTTTGCCAAATAGTTTAAAACCATATTACAAGGACAAATATCATATGCTATAATTCCTTGTTGTGTTTTTTCGGAAATATTGGCTATACCGCCTAAGTTTAAACAAAAAGAATATTCAGAGAATAAATATAAATCTCCAATGGGAACTAGGGGTGCACCTTGACCACCTAATGCAATATCTAATGCCCTAAAGTCATAAATGACAGGGATGGAGGTCAATGCATAGATAGCTTCTCCTTTTCCAATTTGAAATCCATACTTCTCTTGAGGCATATGAAAGATAGTATGACCATGTGAAGCTATAAGATCTACCTTTAGATTGTATTTGTTGATAAAGTCATTCACACATTGCCCAAGGAAATCACCATATATTGTATCTATTTTGATAAGTTCATGAGCGCTTGCATGCATTAGATTGGGTAAGGTGTCTATCCAAGAAGAAGAATAACCAATAGTATCACAAGCTAATACATTATACTTCCAGGTACTTTTATGTTTTATGAATTGGCAGCATACGATATCAAGTCCATCGAGAGAAGTGCCAGACATTAGTCCTATAATATTATACTGAGACATGGGAGTTAAATGAAAAAAGTTTAATTCATATCAAAGTTGAAAACTAAGCAATAAAAGCTATTTTACAGATTCTTTTTAAAAATAAGTTACATATGTCAGGTATTTATCTTCATATTCCTTTTTGTAAACAAGCTTGTCATTATTGCGATTTTCATTTTAGTACTTCTTTAGGAACAAAAGAGTTACTTACAGAAGCTATATGTAAAGAATTGTTTTTACGGAATGACTTTTTTGAGAAAATCAGAGATAATGATAATAAGCTAAATACAATTTACTTTGGTGGCGGTACGCCTAGTATTTTAGATGATGTTTTGATAGAAAAAATCGTCATGGCGATACATGAAAATTTTGATACATCTTCGATCAAAGAGTTTACTTTTGAAGCTAATCCAGATGATTTAAATAAAGAAAAACTTACTTTTTTGAAGGATATAGGAGTCAATAGACTAAGCATTGGAGTACAGTCTTTTGACGATGAAAATTTGACTTTTCTAAATAGAGCACATTCAGCAAAAGAATCTCATCAATGTATTGTGGAAGCATTGCATATGGGGTTTGATCTTAGTATAGATTTGATCTATGGGATTCACTGTTCTACCTCAAAAAGTTGGAGCAAAGACTTAGACTATATTTCGCAGTATGGTATCGAACACCTGTCTGCTTATTGCTTAACAATTGAAGAAAAAACAGCTTTTGGTTATTGGTTAAAAAGTAATAAGATTAAAAATGTAGATGAAAATAAAGCGATTGAGCAGTATGAGCTGTTAGCCAATTTTTGTGAGAAGAATAAATTTGAGCAATATGAAATATCTAACTATGCACAAAAAAATAAGTACGCAATACATAATACTAATTATTGGTTGCAAAAACCTTATTTAGGTATAGGACCATCAGCGCATTCTTTTGATCTGGACCATCGGTATATCAACAAAAGTCATAATACTCACTACATACAAGCACTCCATGATAGAACAGCTCACTATGAGACTGAATTTTTAACGGTTCTAAATAAGAAAAATGAGTATTTGATTACTTCTCTAAGAACAATGTGGGGTTGCAGCTTACATAAGTTGTTTGATGAAAAAGAATTAGATCAAAGGCAACTCTTTTTATCTGATATTCAACGATTTATAAAACGAGATTTATTGAGTTGTAAAAATGATACTCTTTTTGCTACAAAAAAATCAAAGCTTATTATAGATGAAATTATAGGGGAAATTATGTTTTAGATCAAGACTATTCTATATGTGGCGCGTTTTCAGAATGAAAATATATCAAAGCATATTACTAATAATAGAAAAATATCTTTATATTTGTCATGTCCATAGCTGGTTGAAAGATCCTGGAGAATACTGAGGGACTCCCGTCTCTCATCTCCAGGTTTTTTATTTACCATAATTTATAGTTGATTTCCCTTCAAGAACTATTGGTATTATCAAACCCCTTTCTTCTACAAAAATATCTTCCGCATAAATTTTTTCTGTTTTGAAGTCTATTACTACAGGAGGCTCAGAAGTTTCTCTCATACCTTGCTCGATGTTTTGTTTTGCATCTATATAATACTCATGTAAGGGGAATCGTAGATATTCATTTAGTTTTCTCTTAAAAGCTCCATGGATCAAAAAGTCTGCTACTTTTATTACTGCCTTATGTGTTTTTATGTCAAAATTTAAATTATCAAAGTATAATTCTTCTGTATCCGTATCAATTTTGGGAATGCCTCTCAAATATACATTTCCACTCATACTTCCATTTAAAGATAAATTGACATAGATATAGTCCCCATTGGGGAATAATGTAGCTTCCGACACAATGATTGTTTTCTTTCCATGCTTATACTCATATCCTACGAGTTCGTCTCTGACCATTTTGTTTAAGTAGGGGAAGCTTATAGCACTAGCTATTTCCAAATGGAATGAATCTGAAGGTATTTCTTCTCGTTCTAAAGGAGCAAGTGCAATGAACTTATCTGTTTCGGGTTTGTCGCCAAAATTTAGGTCAGCAAAAAAATCAATGCTTGATGTTAATCGTATATATTTATCATTGCTTTTAATATTTGATAGTTTGATAGTTTTAGGTTTGATTGATAGCCAAAGTTGATAAGTTTCATCCAGTAAAATAGGTTCTTGAACTCCGTTCCAGATTTCTAATACTACATCTTCGGCTTTTATCTGTTCTGCTAGCTGTTTATCTAGCATGGGAGCAATATCCTTTAACTGTGTTTTTATTTCTTTTTCTAAAAGTGATAATACGATATTTGGAACACTTACTTTTAATCCAAAGAAATTATTTATTTTAGGTTTTTCTATCCATTTATATCCCTTAGAACTAGTCGTTGTTTCTAGCTTCCAGTCGCTTGTGATGTTAAACTCAGTTTCAAAGTAGAGTTCGATAGTCGCATCACTTTTGATATGTACGGTTCCATTATAATCTACTTTTAGTTTTACAGGTACGGTATATTTTATTTTGTCTTGATCTATAGATAATTTCACTTCTCCTGTCTTAGATGCAACTAATTTTAAGTTATCATGGTTGTTATTTGTGTAGCTGTCATCCTCGTAATATGTCTCTGGTAAGATTTGGTTGATTGTTTTGTTTAGTTCATTCCTTTCTGCAAGGAAAGTTGAATTTAGTTTTGATGATTTTGGAGTATATATTTTTGTGCTTTTTAGTTTATCAGGATTATCGGACTCTATTCTCAATGCTTTTTTATGGCATGAGAGTAACATAACACAACTCATGAAAGCAAATAATAAACTAGGAAGTGAGTTTTTGGTGTAGTTAAACATTTTTTGATGTGTTTTATGATTTTTCCAAAGATAAATTTTTAGTTTCAAAATTTCTCTATTATTTGATTATAAGTGTTTTTAGATC
>WTJX01000535.1 GCA_011524675.1 Cytophagales bacterium | reverse complement strand
TTGAAGCTTTTTATAACTCATATACTGGCGTGAACCATAAGCTAAACTTTGTAGAAGAATATGTCAAGAGGAACGGAGCGGATAGTGATTAGTGATTAATAAATTTTGAGTTATGGATTATGAGTGATGAGTGATGGGTGAAAAGTTGAAGGTTAAACGTTAAAAGTTGAAGGTTGGGTCTAACACACAAGGGGGATGCTTATAACGTAAAACTTAAAACCTATAACATAAAACGTACATAAAAACATAAACACACTTTCGACTTTCGACATTTGACCTTCGACACCTGTGAATACTAGACACTTAAATACATGAACACCAGAACACCTAAACACAAGAATACATGAAACATAGCATCATCAATGCCCAAGGCAAGTGGATCAATTACCTATCCTTTGATAGCGTTCACCAATGGCATGAGTTTGTGGCTCACGAACATGCTAGGCAGCTATCGGCACACAACCGTAAGCTATGGAGTAAGCTGCGAGCCAATACATTGCATGGCTTGAACAATGGAACAGAATGGTTTGGTAGCCCTAGCCCTGAGAGCATAGCGGAACTCGAAAGGCACAACCGATTTTTGGGAATGCCCCTTGTGTCCGAAGTGAAAAAGCGTATCGAAAAACACCTTGCTTCCTTTTTGGAATTATTAAATCAAGAGGTATTGCCTAAGCCTTCACTTGCCTACAATGACAGAGGCTTAGGGCTGTTTTGCTTTGAGAGAGCAGCGATGGGCTTGTCGCCACTTGTTCCTACAAACTTTGAACAGCCTTTAGAAAAAACCATTTGCAAACTTCAACTGGAGTTAAACAAGCAAAAGGTAATGACGCAGGTCAAAAAGGTATATGCACACTTTGAAAACAAACAGCTCGCTACGCCTGCCTTGCGCCTGTTTTTGTTGGCAGGGGCAAATGCAAACATTGAAGGAAACGCCATGCTCTACACTGGACTGGCATGTGCCATACTGGTGGAGTTTATGGCGTTGAGAGGTGTACCTGTGCAAGTACATGTGTTGTTGGGCAGCAGCTTTCAAGATCAAAGCAATTTGGCTGCTATCCGAGTAAAGAGCTTTCAAGAAACGATTGACCAAAACCAGCTCCTCCTTCTTAGTTCTGACCCTCGCTATTTCCGTTACCGTGGCTTTCAAGGCATTGTAGCGTTAGGCAACCATTTCGACTTGGATGTACCGTCGGGACTTGGAAAGATCACGCCCAATATGGCAAAAGACTTTGTAGCAGGCTATGACGAAAAAGCGTTTGTCTTTGAGCAATGCTATTCACTAGAAAGTGCCGTCATGCAAGTAGAACAAGTGGTAGCAGCTTATAAGACTTTGAGACTTTGAGAGTCTTGAGTACAAAGTACCAAGTATAACGAATGAGAGTAAAGTGAAACGTTGAAATCTCAAATAACAAATAACAAACAGTTAAAGACTGGATTTAATTCCACGAAAGTGGTCTTATCTAATGAAAAAATTAAGAGAATTAAAAAATGAATAAAAGTCAAAAAACACATAGCTCATTGCTAAAAGCTAATAGCTAATAGCTTATTGAATGGACTATTGACCATCGACCATTGACTAAAAAACGCATAGCGCATAGCGCACATCGCAAAGCCCATTACTTATAACGTAGAACGTAAAACTTAAAAAAACATGAAAACACCCCTTACAAAAGAAATCATCACACGCATCATGCAGCGTGCTATCAGCATACAAAAAACATGTGGCGATAGCTGTTGTGATTTTCAGATTATGACTTCTGCCATGCGACCCGATAGTCTCATCCTGCGATGGACGAGCATTGACCTTTCGGACATTGACAGACCCATTCAGACCTATCGTTATGAATGCTTTGGCTTAGATGGCAAGGCATTACTATGCTCTGTCAACTATAATGATACAGCAGAAGCTAACCGCTTTTTTAAAAGCCTTGTTTCTCTTTATCAGCAAGACTTTGCTTATGAACATAGAAGACTATGAGATTTTGAGATTTTGAGACTTTGAGACTTTGAGACGATAAGACAAAAGACGTAAGACATGCCCAAAGTACAAGGTATCAGGTACGAAGTACAACGATTTCAATTTACGATTGAACGATTGACTATTTACAATTATAACAGACAAGACAAAAGATGAGTAAAAAGTGGAACGTGAAACGTTGAAGGTGAAACGTTTTAGTGGTTGGATATTAAAGATTATTGAATTCAAAAATCAAACAACTATTAACTAAAAAACGCTCATTGCCCTTTGCTAAAAGCTAATGAACCATCAACTATTGACCAAAAAACGCATATCGCATAGCGCACATCGCAAAGCCCATTACTTATAACATAAAACGTAGAACGTATAACTTAAAAACAATGTCCTATTTAACACAACATATTGACCCAAAGAAATTAGAAGCTATACAAGTAAAAAAGCAACCTCAGATCATAGAGGTAGTGGGCGAAAAGCTTGATCCTGTGGAAGATTGGAAGCTGCTACAACGAGAAACGAAAGACTTTCAAGACGAGCATGAAGATGCCATCCTAGCAGACAAACTATTTGCCGAATTGCTACAAAAAAATGGTATTAGCCTGCCTTCAGATGCTTCAAAAAAGACTTCTTCTGAAAGCTCTGATGACATTGCTTCATTAGCAATAGTAGAGAAAGAAAGAGCTAGGAAAATCAAATTATTACAACTACAACTAAACCTATAATAAAGATGAATTACATAGAACAACTACAGCAATTAACGCTAGATGCTATTAAAAACGAAGGGTTAAAAAGTGCTATTCAAGAACTCTTAGATGATTATACCAATACTCCCAATAAGCAAGTATTTGAAGAGGTGGCAATGGAGAATGCTAAAACGCTTTATGAGCTAACAAAGCAAGCGCAACCTGAGCTATTCAAAGAAAAGAAAGCAAAAAAGGAGGAAAAGCCTAAAGAAGACAAAAAGACTAATGTCAAGGAAGCTAAAAAAGTAACTAAAAAGAGTCCGCAAGAGATAGACGAAAAAATCAAAGAGGTAGAAGAAGGTTTAGCCGTTTGCCGTAGGATGATACGTGAGGACAATAAGCGCAAGCGTGAGGCTAGACCTCCTAAGCCCAAAGAGACTAGGCAAACAAAACTCAAAAAGAAAGTATTGAGCCTTGTACGGTTAACGCCTCCTGAGCTATTGGCAGATGCGAAGGTAAGAAAAGAAAACCGTGCCATCATCCGTGATACCGTTATCAAGCTAATGACCAACTGGAAAATGACAAGCTTTAAGCAGGTGGAAAATGCGGTAAATAAAGCACTCGATGAAGCGGAAAAGAAATACGAGGACAATGATTAGTGGTTAGTGATTAATGATTAACGATTAGTTGGTTAGTGTTGAGTTATGGATTATGAGTGATGGGTGAGAAACTAAAATTTCAAATGACAAACAACAAAAATCAAACAGACAAAACCAAAAACTATGGACTATTGACAATGGACTGTAAATCCAAAACAAAACACACTTTCGACTTTTGACGTTTGACTTTCGACATATATAAAACGTAAATATGCTACACCAAAAATTTTTAACAGAAAACAAGATTACAAAGCAGCAATTATCTCAGCCTATCATACAAAAGATAGCACTATGGGAAGAACTTCAATGTACCCACACTGATGCAGAGGGTGATTGTCAACAAAAGGTAAAGCGTAAGCTTAATGAGCTAGACAAGGAAATCTTGGCGGATTTATTACTCCTCTTTGAGCATCATTTGAATAATAACGAGCTGAAAGAAAGAAAAACAAAGCCTAGCAAAGTAACCGTCAAACCAAAAGAGAAAGAGCCTAGCGCCCAGTTATCCAAAGAAGAGCAATTGCTTGAAGA
>WTJX01000171.1 GCA_011524675.1 Cytophagales bacterium | reverse complement strand
TTATAATAAGAAGGCTTTGCATAACTAAGATTTTGTGCTTAGTCAAGGCTTTCAAAATTTTAAAACCGCAGTTTACTGATTGTAAATGAGGATTTTAAAATTTTGTATAACGCTGAATAAGTGCAAAAGATGGTTTTGCAAAGCCTTCAATAAGTTGAAGTAATCATATAAAGAGGACTTAGTTAGTCGAGTGCTTACTATTCTTGCAAAGCGGATGTTTTGATTTCACTTAAGTAGATGAAGCTTTTATTGTCTTTGTGGGCTACTCCTATATGAAAGGAGTGTAGTGTATTAGAATTTTAAATATATATCGGGAATTGTTTTTTGTATTTTAGTCCTGTATTGTTCAAAAAAAACTTAAAAAAGTGCTATTTTCTTTCAAATGAGCGAAATAAAATATAAATTTGTTAAAGGAACTATTGATTGTTTTTGTAGTTTGTTTACTGTAAAATTAGTATAGCTAAGCACTTTTTTTAATCACGGACATTATTATTTCAAAATTACTATACCCATCTTATATGACTTTATTCAAGACTGTTGTCGCCCCCTTTTTTATTTTATTTTTTATTATCACATCATGTAATACCAAGGAAGCGGGCTTAAAGAGCAAAAAAGTTGTCCAAGACTTACCTGTTATAAAATTAATCACTTTAGATACTGTCATCTATAAAGAATATGTGGCGGATATACAAGCTGTCAAGAATGTAGAGATTCGTGCGAGGGTAGCAGGCTTTTTGGATAAAATATTTGTTGATGAAGGTAAAAATGTACAAAAAGGTCAGCCTTTGTTCAAGTTAAATAGTGAAGAGTTTGAAGCTGAGTTGGCAAAACAGAAGGCTAATTTGAAAAGTGCAATAGCAAATGCTAAAGCTTCTGCACTAGAAGTGGATAGAGTATCTATTTTGGTAGAGAAAAAAGTGATCTCTAAGTCGGAGTTGGAAGTGGCAAAAGCAAAATTGACCGCAGCACAGGCAAGGGTAGAGGAAGCAAGGTCGGCTCAATCGAATGCTTCTATTCAGTTGTCATATACCAATTTGAAATCGCCCTTCAACGGATTGATTAGTAGAATACCTCTGAAAAAGGGGAGCTTAGTAAGTGCAGGTACGTTACTTACAAAAATATCTGACAATAGTAGTATCAATGCTTATTTCAATGTTTCTGAGGGAGAGTATCTAGGTTATCAAAAGATGCTAATGAATGAAGGCGTTGGCAAAAGTAAAAGATATGTTACGCTGACATTGGCAGATGGTACTGTATATCCGCACAAAGGTGTAATAGAGACTACAGAAGGAGAAATTAACCCAAGTACAGGTACTATTGCCTTTAGAGCTAAATTCCCAAACCCTGACAGACTGTTGAAACATGGTTCTACGGGTAAGATAACATTGAGCAGGCCTGTAAGGGACGCATTGTTAGTGCCTCAGAAAGCTGCCTTTGAAATTCAAGACAAGTTATTTGTTTATGTACTAGATCAAGATAATAAGGTAAACATTAGAAGTTTTGAGCCAGAAAATAGGCTATCTCATTTTTATATAGTTCATGATGGTTTGCAACCACACGACCAAGTGATCTATGAAGGAATACAAAACTTGAAAGAAGGAGCTACAGTCAATCCAATTTTTTATACTATGGATACGCTGATAAAGGCTGCTTCTGAGGGGAAAACTACCATAAAAAATCCTTCCTAAGATACTGTGTACTATAGTATCTTAGTTTTTTTCTTTTCACTACATCATTATAAAATTCATATAAAATATGTTTGACATATTTATTAAGAGACCTATACTCTCGCTTGTAATCTCTATTTTTATTACACTACTGGGGCTTATAGCATTGAGAAGTTTGCCAGTAACTCAATTTCCAGATATTGTTCCACCAGCCGTAACTATTACCACTAACTACACAGGAGCCAATGCCACCGTGTGTGCCAAAGCCGTTGCTACGCCTCTTGAACGTGCCATTAACGGAGTGCCAGGTATGACGAATATGACCTCGGTCTCTGGTAATGATGGTTCTACTATCATCACTGTGAATTTTGAGGTAGGTACAGACCCTGACTTAGCCGCAGTGAATGTGCAGAATAGGGTAACGGCAATCTTGGACGAAATGCCAGAAGAAGTGATAAAGTCGGGTGTCATTGTAGAGAAAGAAGTCAATGCTATGTTGATGTATTTAAATTTGACATCGGAAGATAGCGCTGTAGGAGAAAAGTTTATTTACAACTTTGCTGACATCAACGTATTGGCAGAACTAAAACGTATAGATGGAGTAGGTTTTTGTGAGATATTAGGTCATAGAGAGTATGCTATGCGTATTTGGCTAAAGCCAGATAGGATGGCTAACTATAAGGTTTCTACCGATGAGGTCATCGAAGCCATTCGTAGTCAAAACATCGAAGCTGCGCCCGGAAAAACAGGGGAGAGCTCTTCGGGAAGCTCAGCACAAGTATTACAATATGTCTTGACTTACACAGGTAAATTCAACGAGCCTCATCAATACAAAAACATTCCTATAAAGTCAAACAGCGATGGTTCTATGCTCAAATTGCAAGATATAGCCGATGTAGAGTTTGGTTCGCAAGATTATAACGTACTATCAAAAGAGAATGCAAAGCCTTCTGCTGCAATAATGATTAAGCAAAGACCGGGGTCAAATGCTTCTGTAGTGATCGAAAATGTCAAAAAAAGAATGCAAGAGCTAAAAGAAGTGAGCTTTCCGCCTGGTATGACTTACAATATTAGCTATGATGTTTCTACTTTTTTGGATGCATCTATAGATGAAGTAATTCATACTCTTTTCGAGGCTTTTATTTTGGTGTTCATAGTAGTATATCTTTTCTTACAAGACTTTAGATCTACCATTATTCCTGCTTTGGCAGTGCCTGTGGCACTTATCGGTACGTTCTTTTTTATGCAGTTGTTTGGTTTTTCTATCAATTTATTGACACTCTTTGCTCTTGTCCTTGCCATTGGTATAGTAGTAGATAATGCCATAGTAGTGGTAGAAGCTGTGCATGTCAAGATGGAGGAGGAGGGACTAAGTCCTAAAGAAGCTTCTTTTGCCGCTATGAAAGATATTGGTGGTGCTATCATAGCCATTACTTTCGTTATGTCCGCTGTATTTATTCCTGTGAGCTTTATGTCTGGACCTGTAGGTATCTTTTATAGACAATTTTCTATCACGCTCGCTATCTCTATCATTGTATCGGGAGTAAATGCCCTTACGCTTACTCCAGCCTTATGTGCATTGATGCTTAAGCCGATGGAGCATAAGAAAGGCTTGTTTTTTAGAAAATTTAATGCTGGCTACGATAAAATAGCAGATAAGTATGGTATGTTGATTAACTACCTTGCCTCAAGGAGGTTTGCTACCATTGGTATTACTATCATATTCATAGCGCTTACATGGGGAGTATCTAAGATATTGCCTACAGGCTTTATTCCTACAGAAGATCAAGGTGTCTTTTATGTCAATGTTACTACTCCACCAGGGGCAACGGTAGAGCGTACAGAGGATGTATTGAGTGAGGTGGAAGAAATATTACTTCAAGAAGGCGTTATTGAATCTGTAAGTACATTAGCAGGCTACAGTTTGATGACCGAAGGTGAGGGGGCTTCTTATGGTATGAGTATGGTCAGCCTTAAAGCATGGGACGAAAGAGAGGTTTCTGTCAATGATATGATAGAGAGCATACAGGAGAAGACAAAACATATCAGTGATGCCAAAATAGAGTTTTTTCCTCCTCCTACTGTACCGGGTTTTGGTACAAGTAGTGGTTTTGAACTGAGAGTACTCAACAAAACAGGTTCTGGTGATTTACAGAAAATGGATATTATAGTGAAAGACTTTCTGAATGAACTGAACCAACAGCCAGAAATAACCAATAGCTTTACGAGTTTTAATTCCAACTTTCCTCAATATATGTTGTCGGTAGATCAAGATATTGCTACCCAAAAAGGAATAAGTGCCGAAAAAGCGCTTACAAACCTACAAGCATTATTGGGAAGTTATTATGTGACCAACTTCATACGTTTTGGACAGATGTACAAAGTGATGGTGCAGTCTTCACCAGAGTATAGAACTAAGCCTGAAGATATCATGAACTTACATGTCAAAAACAAACAAGGGGAGATGGTGCCTTATGCTGCTTTTATCAAAATGAAAAAAGTATATGGTCCTGAACAAATATCAAGATATAATATGTACACTTCTGCCATGGTCAATGGTGAAGCTAGTCAAGGCTATAGTAGTGGAGATGCTATTGCGGCTGTAGAGCGAGTGGCAAAACTTAAGCTTCCTAGAGGTTATACTTTTGATTGGTCTGGTATGACTAGAGAAGAAATTGCTTCTGGAAACCAAGTCGTCTATGTATTTGCTATTTGTTTGCTATTTGTTTATTTGCTATTAGCTGCACAATACGAAAGCTTTGCCTTGCCATTGCCTGTCTTATTATCATTACCTGCGGGGATTTTTGGAGCTTTGTTATTCTTGAAGCTATTCGGATTGCAAAACAATATTTACGCTCAAGTTTCTCTAGTAATGCTTATTGGTCTATTAGGTAAGAATGCCATTCTTATTGTAGAGTATGCGATTATGAAAAAGAAACAGGGACTATCAAAGCTTAAGTCTGCCATTGAGGGTGGGAGAGAGCGTTTTAGACCTATTTTGATGACTTCCTTTGCTTTTATAGCAGGGCTTATACCTCTTTGCCTTGCTAGTGGTGCGGGTGAGCTAGGGAATAGATCTATAGGTACAGCATCCGTTGGGGGGATGTTGATAGGGACTATTTTTGGCGTTATTATTATTCCAAGCTTGTTTGTACTGTTTACATTGGGCTTCAAAAAAATCTTACCAAAGAATACCAAATAGAAATTCCTTCTTCTGAAAAAAAATACAAAATGAGTTTTTATAATAAATACTACTCCATACTCTTTTTTGGTCTATGTTTTTTTTATTCATGTACTGTCAAGAATGTAAAAACGGTAGGTACACAGGATAGTAGCATTCATCAATATGTCAAAAAAGATAGCTTATCTCAACAAGATAATACACTTGAAAAGCTAAGGGGGGCAAAGCTTTTCAAGGATCCCTTGCTTGTAGCCTTGATAGATACTGCTTTGCTCAATAATCAAGACTTGAAAATTGCGCTTACTAGGATTCAAACCGCAAAAGCCGATGTATTGAGAACAAACGCTCCTTTGTTACCTAGCGTAGAAGCGGGTAGCTCTCTGGGCTTTAAGAAATATGGTAGATTTACAGAAGAGGGCGTAGGTAACTTTGATACTAACTTTTCAGAAAATATTTCTGATAATCAAAATATACCTTATCCAGTAACACCTAATTATGCATTGGGTTTAAATACGTATTGGGAACTAGATGTTTGGAAAAAACTTCGTACAGAAAAGAAAGCGGCCTTGAAAAATCTTTCTGCCAGTGAAGAGGTAAAAAACTTTATGGTTACTCAGTTGGTCGCTAATGTGGCAGACTTGTATTATCAACTGGTAGAAAAAGACATAGAGTTATCCATCGCACATAAGAATATAGAGCTACAAGAAAAGCAATTAGAGATCATTACCATTCAAAAAGTGGCAGGAAGAGTTACAGAGTTAGCGGTAAAGCAGTTCAAAGCGCAACTCTTGCATTCTCAGAGTTTTGAATATACAGTAAGGCAAGAGATATATGAGTTGGAAAATAGACTGAACGTTATTTTGGGCAGACTGCCAAATCATCCAATCAAAAGGAACCGTGAGGCGTTTGAGTCTTCATTACCAGAGATACCCAATGAAGGTATTTCGTCCCAAGTATTGTTACAAAGGCCCGATGTAGTGGCAGCAGAGCATCAGTTAGCCGCTTCTAAGGCGGATGTGTATGCAGCTAGAGCTGCGTTTTACCCTAGTTTGAGCTTGACCCCGTCTTTAGGTTTTCAAGCTTTTAGAGCAAGGCTATTGTTTGATCCAAGGTCTATCGCTTTTGGTGCTTTTGCAAATATCGCAGCTCCTATTTTTAATAGAAAAAAACTTATAGCTAATAGTGATAAAGCAAATGCTCAAAACTATGCGATGCTTTATCAATATGAGAAAACAATACTCAATGCTATGAGTGAAACTTTGGTGAGCCTCAAAGGTATAGAAAACTCTGCTGCAACCTATGACCTAAAATCAAAACAGGTAGATGAGCTTACAAAAGCCGTTTCAGTTTCTAATACCTTGTTTTTAGAGGGCTATGCCAGTTATTTAGAAGTGGTTACAGCTCAGGGGGCTGTTTTTGAGGCTGAATTAGAGCAGGTGAAGGTAAGGAATGCTCAGTTTATGTATCATCTTAATTTATACAAAGCGCTTGGTGGAGGCTGGAAGTAAGGTTTTTTACGAGTAAAAAAACATACTATCCTGCTTCTTACAAAAGTCTGCATGAAGTACAACGTGTGCATCTCTGAATATGGTTGTCTTACATCGCTATTATTTACCATCATTTTGTTAGAATAGAAAAAATGATTTGCAAGTTGATGGTCCTGAACTAAAAGTTTTTGAAAATCAATAGATACTACTCAAAATGTTTATAAAAAAATGGTATATTTGTTACATTAAATAAATGAGAAAAGCATGATGAATCCATTTTTTTTATTCTTGTCAAGTTTTGGTGGCTGGGAAATATTTTTAGTATTGATGGTTGTTGTATTGTTGTTTGGGGCAAAAAAGATTCCTGATTTAGCAAGAGGATTGGGAAAGGGTATCAGAGAGTTCAAAGATGCTACCAAAGATGTTAAAAAAGAAATAGATGACGAAATCAGAGATTTAGGTGATAGTACAAAATAAATGTATTAGCTAATACATTTTTGATTTCAATTCATGTTATGTTTTTCCTATTGTAGGAAGCTGTCATAGCATCATCATATATAATATTTATCTCTACTTCTAAGAAGTGATCTTTATTTCAAAAAAAGCTAAAGTTTTTTTGAAATAGATAGAGTTAAAAATGAATTCAGATTTATTTTTTATCGTTATTGATAAAAAATCAAAATATTGTTAGCATTAGAAAGACCGACGTCAAAAGTGATTCACTTTAGGCTTCGGTTTTCGGCTTTATATACGCTTCTATTTAAAAAAAAGCGTTCAGGCAGTACTTTTTGACTGTTTGAAAATTTAAAATATTCGTTTTCTACTAAAGTTAATTGCTAGTTGCTAAAAGCTTTGGTTACTAAAAGTGAGTGGTGAGCCATAAAAAAAATCAATAGTTGGTTTGCTCAGTAGATATTGTTTTTGGTTAAGTTCTATCCAATTGTAAGGGAGGACTTTTAATAAGGGAAAAATGAGGAATTACGATAGTCTTATAGACATACAGGGAGATTTAGCATCTGGGACTATTAGTTGTGAAGGCTTAGTAAAAAGCTACCTAGAGCGTATAGAAGAAAAAAAACATTTGAATGCCTTCATAGAAGTATATGAACAGGAGGCGCTGTTACAAGCCAAAGCAATAGATCGGAAGTTACAAGATGGCACGGCTGGACGTTTGGCAGGTATGGTTTTAGGGCTAAAAGACGTGCTTTGTCATAAAGATCATGGACTGCAAGCTTCTTCAAAGATTTTAGATGGGTTTAAGTCTCAATTTACCTCTTCGGCGGTGCAAAAATTGATAGATGAAGATGTCATCATTATAGGAAGACAAAGTTGCGACGAATTTGCTATGGGGTCATCCAATGAGACCTCTATCTATGGTAAGGTGCTCAACCCGCATGATGAAGAACGTGTACCTGGTGGTTCTTCGGGTGCATCTGCATCAGCAGTAGCGGCAAATCTTTGCTTAGCCTCTTTGGGTTCCGATACTGGTGGTTCAGTAAGGCAGCCTGCAGCTTTTTGTGGTGTGATAGGACTAAAACCTACATATTCAAGAATTTCTAGGTATGGTCTTACGGCTTATGCTTCTTCTTTCGATACCATAGGAGTTATCAGTAGATCAGTAGAAGATGCGGCTTTACTATTGGAGTTAATGGCTGGAAAAGATGACTTTGATAGTACGGTATCACAGAAAGAAGTTCCTGCTTACTCTCAATCCCTAAAGATAGAGCAAAAGCCAACCGTAGCTTACTTGAAGTCTGCGCTAGGTGAAGGGGTAGAACCTAAAGTTAAAGAACAATTCTTGGCTACACTTACACGCTTGAAAGAAGAAGGATATCAAGTAGAAGAAGTGGAGTTTTCATTATTAGATCATTTACTGCCTACATATTACATTCTTACAACTGCCGAAGCAAGTTCAAATTTATCTAGGTTTGATGGTGTAAAATATGGATATAGATCTGAAAGTACAGAAGCATTAGAATCAATGTATAAAAAGTCTCGTTTTGAAGGCTTTGGCGAAGAAGTGAGAAAAAGAATAATGCTTGGCACGTTCGTGTTGAGTGCTGGTTACTTTGATGCCTACTACGCTAAAGCACAAAAAGTGAGAAGGTTGATAAGAGATGAAACATTAGCATTGTTAGCAAAGTATGAAATGTTACTCTTGCCTACATCTGCTTCTACTGCATTTAAAATAGGTGAGCATCAAGATTCTCTGTCAATGTATATGACAGACTTGTTTACTGTGCAAGCTTCTTTGGCAGGCATACCAGCGATCTCTATTCCTAATGGTGTAGATGATGCCAAACTACCTATTGGATTGCAGATTATGGCAGCACCATTTGAAGAAACTAAGTTGTTGGCTTTTTCAAAATACCTTGCCTCACTCAATAAAATGGATGTAGCAATACCGCTTTAGAGGATGTTTAGTGTTAAAAGTGTAAATGAATTATAGTGTTTTTTAAAGTAATAGCACCAGATGATAGGACAGATATATAAAAGCCTTTTTTTAGTAATGTTTTGGGCTGTAATTTCTCATAGTTATGCTCAAAATATAGCTATGCATAAGTATGACTTTGTACCAGACTTAGAAGATAGTGTGGTGACACAAAGACTACAGGATATACAAAGTGAGATCTGCCTTGATTTTAATTCGTATGTAAAATCTCAAATATATTTTTATTCGGTAAAAAAGAGAAATTATATGCGTAAAATGTTAGCAAGAAAAGCTAAATATTTTCCCATCTTCGAGAAGTATTTAGCAGCGCATGATATGCCAGACCAAATAAAATATTTGTCAGTAGTAGAGTCGGCATTGAATCCCATAGTTAAGTCACACGCAGGTGCTGTAGGTTTGTGGCAGTTTATGCCAGCTACTGGTAGGGCTATGGGGTTGAAACAAGATTATTACCTTGACGAGCGCAGAGATATAGAGAAGTCCACAGAAGCCGCTTGTAAGTATTTGAGCTCGCTTTATGAGACTTATCATGACTGGCAACTAGCACTAGCTGCCTACAATTGTGGGCCAGGAAATATAAATAAAGCCAAAAAGAGATCAGGGAAAGACACCTTTTGGGGTATTTATAATTATTTACCTAGAGAAACAAGGGCATACGTACCTATCTTTACAGCCATAGTATATACTATGAGTTATGCAGACGAGCTAAACCTATTTCCAGATACTTCGTACCACACCCCTAGAGTAGCACAGATAGAAGTAAATAACTATTTCAATTTTGAGCAATTTGCAAAAACTACTAATCTTTGTTTAGATCAATTGTTAAGCTTAAATACAGTAGTGAAATATAACGTTATTCCGGATTATGTACCTAGCTATACCCTCAATTTACCAGAAGACAAGTTGGCGTTGTTATCGGAAAAGCCATCTATTTTATTAGATGCAAAGAATACAAGAAGAGAAAAAGATAAAAAAGTAATAAGTAAAACTCCTAGTGTTATATATCATAAGATACGTTCTGGTGAGAGTTTGAGTACTATTGCACGCAAATACCATGTATATACCAGTGATCTTAAACGGTGGAATGGTATAAGGGGGACAACAATTTATGCTGGTAAAAAGCTCAAAATATATAAAAAACCAAACTCATAAGGTAAATGAGCTGGATAGTATAGCGTAAAAAATTATTCTTATTTCAAAAAAAGCTTTTAAATACGAATAAAAACTTTATATTCGCGGATCATAAACAGATTAATATGTATTGGACACTAGAACTTGCATCATACTTAGAGGACGCTCCTTGGCCAGCAACAAAAGATGAATTGATTGACTTTGCTGTAAGGACGGGTGCGCCAAACGAAGTTGTTGAGAATCTTTCAGACTTGGAAGATGATGGTCACCCATTTGAAACCATTGAAGAAATATGGCCAGACTATCCTACTAAAGAAGATTTCTTATTTAACGAAGACGAGTATTAACATTAAATAATTAGCAAGTCCATTGCTCTGCAATGGATTCTGCTATTATTAAATCTTCTGGTGTAGTTATTTTGATATTGAAGTAATCGCCAGTAATGAGGTTTATTTTCTCTCCTAAGCTTTCTGCCACACTTGCATCATCTGTGATACTGCCTTCATCTTTCATACTATATCCTTTTATTACTTTCTCCAATAAAAAAGTTTGAGGCGTCTGTACTAGTACGTAATTATCTCTGTTTACACTTATAGACTCCTTATCTTCTTTTTTTCTGATAGAGTCTTTCAATGCTACAGACGTTACAGCACTTCCATATTTTAGAGCAGTCTTAAAGCTTTCTTTGATGGTTTTGTGTTTGATAAATGGTCGTACCCCATCATGTATGGCTACGACTACATTCTTTTCTGTAATAGCCTGTATGGCGTTACTTACCGAGTGGTAACGGCTTTTACCACCTTTGACTAGTATTATATCTACGTTTAGTTGATACTTTTCTTTTAATTCAAAGAAGAGATCAAACTGATCTTCGGGAATGGTAACAATGATAGATAAGTCTTCCTCAAAAGTATCAAAGCAGTAAATGGTATGAAAAAGTATGGGGATTCCCCTAAGTACTAGAAACTGTTTAGGTATTTCTGCTCCCATTCTCGATCCAGAGCCTCCTGCTACTATAATGACGTATTTTTTCAAAAGTATAATATTAAAAAAAAAGCTATCATATGACTATGATAGCTTTCAAATCTTTTAGATGATTAACATCGCATCGCCATAACTATAAAAGCGATAGTTTTCTTTTTTTGCTTCTTCGTAAGCTTCCATTGTTAGTTCATAACCTGCAAAGGCAGCAGTCATCATGACTAGTGTTGACTCTGGCATATGAAAGTTGGTCAATAAACTATTGGCTATCTTAAAATCATAAGGAGGGAAGATGAATTTGTCTGTCCATCCACTATTTTCTTTTAGCCTACCGTTGGCAGAAACAGAAGACTCTAACGCTCTCATAGAGGTAGTACCTATAGAACAAACTTTTCTTTTCTTCTCTAAACCTGCATTGACAATATCTACAGTTTCAGAATTAACTGTAAAGTTCTCAGATTCCATTTTATGCTTTGTAAGGTCTTCTACATCTACGGGTCTAAAAGTACCTAAGCCAATGTGGAGCGTTATCGCAGCGACGTTTACTCCTTTTAGTTCTAGCCTTTTCATGATTTGCGGAGTGAAGTGCAAACCTGCTGTCGGTGCAGCTACAGCGCCTGTATGCTCGGCATAGATGGTTTGGTACCTTTCTCTGTCGGACTCCTCGGCTTCACGTTTGATGTATTCAGGTAAAGGAGTTTCTCCTAGCTCATTGATGATTTTATAAAAATCTTCATCATCACCATCGTATAAGAAACGTATGGTTCTTCCCCTAGAGGTAGTATTGTCTATAACTTCTGCTACTAAATTACCATCTCCAAAGTAAAGTTTGTTTCCTACACGAATTTTTCTTGCAGGATCAACTAATACATCCCATAAATGAGCTTCTTTATTTAATTCTCTTAGAAGGAAAACTTCTATTTTTGCTCCTGTCTTTTCTTTGTTTCCATAAAGTCTAGCTGGGAATACTTTTGTGTTGTTAATCACCATGACGTCATCTTCGTCAAAATACCCCAAGATGTCTTTGAATACCTTATGTTCTATTTTACCAGTGTCTTTGTGGACTACCATTAACCTAGACTCATCTCTATTCTCTGAAGGGTATAAGGCAACAGAGCTTTCAGGTAATTCAAAACGGAATTCGGATAATTTCATAAGTGATTATGTTGTTTGTTTTTTGTATCAGATCAAAAAAGGCATTTACTTAAGTCATGAGTAAACCAAAATGAGTTGTCATTTGGTTGATTTTGAACTTTGACTCTAAAGTCAAAAAATCATAAGTTTAAATTTTTCTAAGCTCGAATAAAACTCAATCAAGTAATAAATATTATTAAATACATGTGAGGATAAAAACATCTCTTGCTTCAATAAGGCAAAATTTTAAATATCCAATTAATATTTAGCAATTCTCAAAATTATAACAATAATTTTTTAAAAGAAATAATTGGAGGTAATTAATCGGATTTTGTTATTAGAGACCAAGGAATTTAAGTAGGTAGATAAAAAAGGCGAAGGACTTTAAGAAGGCTTTGCATAACGCAGAATAAATGCAAAAGATGGTTTTGCAAAGCCTTCTTTAAGATATAAGTCTTTACAGTTTAAGCGGTAAGTTGACTTACTTGTACACGTATTTTACCCTCTATCTCTTCCATGAGTTCAGGGTTGTCCAAGATCACACCTTTTACGGTATCTCTTCCTTGCCCTAGTTTACTACCATTGTACGAGAACCAAGAACCAGACTTATCAATAATATTAAGCTCAACACCTAGGTCAAGGATTTCTCCAACTTTTGAGATGCCTTGTCCATACATGATGTCAAATTCAATAATTTTGAATGGAGGAGCGATTTTGTTTTTGACAACTTTAACTTTAACCCTGTTACCCATAATATTGTCTGGGCTATCTTTTATTTGACCTATTCTTCTTATGTCTAGTCTTACGGACGCATAGAACTTTAGCGCATTACCTCCAGTGGTAGTTTCAGGATTACCAAACATTACACCTATTTTTTCTCTTAGCTGGTTGATGAATATGCAAGAACATCCTGTCTTGTTGATCGCACCAGTAAGTTTTCTTAGTGCTTGAGACATCAATCGGGCTTGTAGTCCCATCTTACTGTCTCCCATTTCACCTTCTATCTCAGATTTTGGTACTAAGGCAGCCACCGAGTCAACAACGATAATGTCTATAGCTCCAGACCTTATCAGGTGTTCTGCTATTTCCAAGGCTTGTTCACCGTTGTCTGGCTGTGAGATAAGAAGATTTTCTGTGTCAATGCCTAGTTTTTCTGCATAAACTTTATCAAAGGCATGTTCTGCATCAATAAAAGCTGCAAGCCCTCCTTTTTTCTGTGCTTCAGCTATACAGTGCATAGAAAGCGTGGTCTTACCCGAAGATTCAGGACCGTATATTTCTATGATACGCCCTCTAGGGATACCGCCTATTCCAAGCGCTATGTCCAAGCCTAAAGAACCTGTAGAGATAGCAGGGATGTCAATGACGCGCTCATCACTAAGCTTCATAATAGTTCCCTTGCCATACGTTTTTTCTATCTTGTCTATCGTTAGCTGTAATGCTTTTAATTTTTCGCTTTGCTCACTCATGTTATAATGTGGTATTGTAATTGTTTATAGTTTTTAAAAGGCTTTGCAAAACCATTTTTTGCACTTATTCGACATTATAGAAAATTTTAAAACCGCAGTTTACTAATTATAAATGAGGGTTTTAAAATTTTGAAAGCCTTGTCTAAGCACAAAACCTTAGTTATGCAAAGCC
>WTJX01000529.1:3546-3862 GCA_011524675.1 Cytophagales bacterium | reverse complement strand
GGTCCAGAGATAGGGGTAGCGAGTACTAAAGCATTTACTACCCAGGTAAGTGTGCTTAGTATGATTGCTTTGATGGTTGCCCATCAGAAAGGAACAATAAACGAAGATACTTATCGCTCACTTTTGGTAGATATGGAGTTATTGCCAAAACACTTACAAAGTATTATAACACAAAATCAAAGCATACAAAAGATAGCTACGCTTTTTAAAGATGCAGCAAACTTTTTGTACCTTGGTAGAGGGTATAACTTCCCTGTAGCACTAGAAGGGGCATTAAAGCTTAAAGAAATCTCTTATATACATGCAGAGGGTTACC
>WTJX01000529.1:0-3536 GCA_011524675.1 Cytophagales bacterium | reverse complement strand
AAAAAATAGTTTCTAATATTCAAGAAGTAAAAGCAAGAAAAGGTAAAGTTATTGCTATAGTAACACAAGGTGAACAACTGATACCAGATATGGCAGACTTTGTGATCGAGATACCTCACGTTCATGAAGCTCTTACACCGGTTTTGGCAGTAACACCATTACAGTTGCTTTCTTATTATATTGCTGTGATGAGAGGCTGCAATGTAGATCAACCTAGAAACTTGGCAAAGTCAGTAACCGTAGAATAAATATGAGTAAAAAGATTATTTTCTCTTCCAAAGCTCCAGAACCCATTGGACCGTATAGTCAGGCAGTGTTAGCCAATGGTACATTGTATATCTCTGCTCAATTAGGGATGAACGCTTCTACAAGAGAGTTAGTTACTGACAATCTTGCAGACGAGGTGGTGCAAATAATGGATAATATCGGGTATATTCTTGAAGAAGCTAATATGTCTTACGATAATATTGTGAAAACTACTATCTATACCAATGATATGAATACTTATCTTTTGGTCAATGATATCTACGGTTCTTATTTCAAAGACAACTTGCCTGCAAGAGAAATGGTAGAAGTAAGCTGGTTGCCTAAAGACGTAACTGTAGCTATGTCTTGCATTGCCGCCGAATAACGAAATTATACAGCTACCGAATAGTAAAAGTTTGTTATTTGGTAGCTTCTTGCAAGCTGACGAAACAATAAAACAATCCCTGTTGATTTGTTTCAAGGCATGTCATTCACCTTTCCTTGTATCGATTCTTCCTTAAGAGTAGATTAATGTCTATTTTCTAATTCTACCAGTCTTCTTGACAGCTCGAAAACTATCTTATCATAGTAGATAAAAAGCTAGTTTACATAAAAGTGCCTTATTCAACTTTTTGCAAAAGCCTCCATTAAGTACGAAGTACAAAGAATAATATTTTCTTTATTAAGTATCAAAGCATTAAAAAAATAGTATGTTATTTTTCGATGGTCTGATAATCTTTGTACTATTCAACGGTAATTTAGTTTTTACTCTGCTTGATAAAAATAATTTATACACTTATAAAATACAATTTAGATAAAATATGTATATGGAATTTTATTTTTTGTATTTATAACTACTTTGTATTAAAAGTCATGAATTCAGCTAATTATATTAAAAAAATACAATTCTAAATTGTGTTTTTTTAATTTATAGGATAATTTTGTGTTGAGAGTGTAGTAAAACAAATTTCTGCAATACTAGTTTAATACAATTTATGGAAGATTATAATAAGATCATGGAGTCTTTATCCGTGAAGTTTATTAAAGCGAAATATATAAAAGTACTTCAACCTGTAGCTGTAAGTAATTATTATGATGTATCTAATACTTTGATGTTACTACACAGAGGGAGAATTTCTTTTGGCGCTGACAAAGAAGAAGTAAACGAGGGAGATATACTTTTTATACCTAGTGGTAGGCTTACTTCTATCACTTATGGTAAAAGAACAACAACTAGAGCAAAATCTACCAATGTTGATGTACCTACCAATATGGAGAGGTATCTTATTTCTGCAAAAAAACTTGATGACTTTACAGGGCGCGATAATACGTTTAGTCTAATGAGTCTTGAAGCAAAGGCATTTGAATCTGTGAATTTTTTTCAGTCGCTAGATATTCCCCCTTTTGTAATAAAACAAAACAAGAAAATAGTAGCACTTATCAATGACTCTATTGAGGAAAGTTATCTTGAAAATGTAGCTGGAATACAAAGAGTAATAAAGCTTAATACGGATAGAATAGTAGTAGAGATATTTAGATATATTATAGAAAACAGATTGTTTGTAGAACAATTGGCTACTAATATTACTTATTTCAAAGATCCTAGATTGCTGGATATGTTTGCGTTTATCAAAGAAAATATTAACAAAGACCTCTCAAACAAGGCTTTGGCTGTAGTAGCAAATGTATCGGAAGACTATGTAGGTCAGTACTTTAAGATTTTGACGGGTATCAATCCGCAAGACTACATTGAATATCAAAGAATGGAAAAGGCTGTTCACTTATTGAGAACAACACAAAAAAGTATCAGAGAAATAGGCATAGAAGTAGGGTATAAAGATACGGCATACTTTTGTAGAAGATTCAAAATGATGTTTGGTATTCCTGCTGGAAAAATGAGAAGACGAGAGTCTTTGATGAATTTTTAAGTTTATGGACAAACGTCGTGGTAGAGTGCTTTTATTTGTGAGCCTATTTTTTCTATATCATAATTTTTGATGGCATACTGATGACATTCTTCTCTACTAGGTAGGCTAATTTCTTGGGTAAGGATGTCATATAGTTTTTCGTATATTTTTTCTGTGCTAGGTTTCTCTATGATGAGGTTGGGGTCTAGGGGTTTAAGTATGCCCGTAGTTCCTCCAATATTAGTTCCTATGACAGGCACTCCATGATAGAGACACTCTACAGTACTGATGCCAAATCCTTCTAGTGCGATGGAAGGCATGACAGCCAAATCTGACTTTAGTAAGATCTGTTTTAACTGTTTGTCAGGTATTTTACCAAGTAGCTTTACGTGTCCTTCTAAGTTTAAACAATGCACTATATTTAGCAACTCTTGATATAGGTAGCCTTCTCCTATTATGGTTAGTTCAAACTCAAAACTTTGATCTTTGAGCTTTTTGCATGCTTTGATAAGTAGCTCTATCCCCACGCGTTTCACAAGCCTTCTTACACAGACGATTTGTATCTTTTTATTTTGTGTGGGTAGTAGTTGCTTTATGCCGTTGAGTTGGAAGCCATAAGGAATAACGGATATTTTTTCTTTATCTACATTGTAGAGTTCGTTGAGCACATTTTTGAATTCATGCGATAGACAGATGGCATATTTTGCTTTAGGGTACATGATTTTTTCGTACCATTTGGCTACGGTAATATGAAACTTGGATTTGTTTTCAAGTTTTGCTTCTAAGTAAGCTGGTCCATGGAAGTGAAGGATGAAATCATTTTTGAGGATTATATCCAATGAGAAAATAAGCTCTCTCCAATAGTGGATAGAAAAAGCGATACGTTGATTTTTTTTTGCTATTTTTTTTATCTCTTTGCGTAGCAACCAACAACGAAGAAAATAATTGTCTTTAAGAGTGGCGTATTTTTTTTTTCGATCTGTTTCGTATTTTTCTTCACTTATTTCTAGTAGTGTATATTGGCTATAACATTTGTCTAGGTAACGTTCTAGCTCATTGACATAAGACGGAATGCCTCCTTTGCGTACGTGCTTGCTAGTAGATCCTATGATGATGAGATGTTCTTTCTTGATCATAGCTCTGTTTTAGTATTTCCGCCAATGATAAAAGAAACACCTACAGTAGCACCAAAAGCAAAATTGGTAGTATATGTAGCTATACCTTCTGACTGAGGATAAACAGTCGTATATTTTTGTAGGTTTAGTCCACCAGAATACATTTTTTTCTTGTCTTTTGCCATTTTTGCTATGCCATAAGAAAAACCATAGTTATTCGCTCTGAGTATTCTTCTATATTTTGAACCTACATGTATTGCCAATTCAT
>WTJX01000546.1 GCA_011524675.1 Cytophagales bacterium | reverse complement strand
CACATACATAGTGTCACCATTGAAACTGATGTGATTTTGGGCAAGTGCGATCATAGGGCGGCTAAATGAAGCTTCGGCAATTTTTTCTTCGTCTATGAAATGTAATACGCCTTCTTCTTCATATAAAAGGTTAAAACCTTTTATCTTCACTCTTTTATAATCTTTATAATCTCTTGCAAAAGTATAACTATTATAACTATTATTACCAGTATAACTAATGATCAGATTGTTGTCTTTAAAACTAAGTTTAATGTCTTTATAAGGGTATTGATAGAATGGACTGATACATTTCCACTCACCTACTATCTTTTTATTCCACTTTTCTTGTTGGCTTTTGCTAAAGTGATAAGGATCATTATTGCTTTTAAATGAACTTAATGTCAAAAGACTTCCAAAAAGTAAGAAGAAAGCCAGTAAAATAGATTTTGCTTTGTGCTTTTTTTCTAAAATATTCATTCTATTATTGTTTTTAGAATTTGTTAAAATATGTTGAACCCTGCTCAACAACTGGCCAGGTTGTTTGAAAAGTGCCATGGCAAACTCTGGGGCTGTTTCACTTTCTTGCTCAGAAAGCTTTACCAGTAACTTAGCATAAGTTACCGCATCACCGTTATTGTTCACAACGAACTCATCGCAGGCTCTTTCTCTATAATCACTTATCCTAGCTGACAACAACCAGATAAAAGGATTAAAGAATAATAATGTTTCAGTAATGTTTTGTAATATATGAACAAGGTAGTCGTACCTTTTGATGTGTGCTAACTCATGAAGCAAGATGAGCTCTATTTCGTCATCACTCAATTGTGTAAAAGCACTCATAGGCATGATGATGATGGGTTTTAGAATGCCTAGGGTACAAGGGGAGGTAATATGATGACTTAGCTTTAATGTAAGCTGGCGTTTGATGTTTAGCTTTGACCTAAGCAGAGAAAGTAACTTGTGCTCTTGCTGCAAAGAGATCGCTTTATTTTTTAGATGATATAGTCTACCTAAGTTCAATAGGTTATACAAGCAAAAGCAGCAAACTCCTATGATCCAACATTGTATGATAAGGAGACTGTTCGTTTTTATTTTTTGATGAATACGCTCTATGATAGAAAATGAAGTATCGACTGGTGCTTGATGTATTTCTGTAGTATTTTCTAGGCTACTATTTGGTGAATGTAGAGTGTTGTTGCTTGGTTTAGTTGGACCTTCATTATAGGATACACTTGCTTCAATGTTTGTTTTTACTTCGCTTTCGTAGCTTTTGGTATATTCATTCCATTGATTGCTAAAGACAAAAGCAATAAAAATGAGTGTTGAGAGTTGAAATGTGATAAGTATGTTACAGTGAAATGAAGACGACATGCGTCGTAGTATTGAGCTAAAAAAAAAGCCTAAAAAATACAGAATAGCAGTAAACCACAAAGAATGGATTAGTGCTATTCCCATAGCGTCGATAAAGTTAGAATCAAGTAAGTGAAGCGCCTTATTCATTGTTGTCTTCAAATTTAGAAATGAGTGTTTTTATTTGATCTATTTCGTTTTGAGAAGCTTTTTTGTTCCCCAAAAGATTCATGACAAGCTTAGAAGGAGAGCCTTGGAATACGTTGTCTAAGAAGTTGTTTAATAAATTTACTTCGGTGTCTTTTTTTTCTGCTACTGGACTATATATATGCTGTTTGCCCGCTTTTCTTCGTTCCAAATAACCTTTATCATACATACGTTGTATAGTTTTCAGTGTAGTAGTATAGCCAACAGGATTTGTTTTTTCTAGTTCTTCATGAATAAAACGCACCGTTTCAGGTCCATGAAGCCATAAGACTTGTAGTATCTCTAATTCTTTTTCTGAGGGTAAAATTTTTCTTTTCATAATAAGGTATTATAAAAATACGTCTTTTGTCGTAATTAAAAAAATAGATTGAAAAATAAATTTTGTAAAACACTGAATAAGTGCAAAATATGGTTTTGCAAAGCCTTCTTTTAGTTTATCTTGGGTACAACCTCATATTTTTCCAATAAGAAGCTTGCACTTTTACTAGAACAAATCCCTTTTTTCAATTGGTAATCAAAATATAAATCTCCCTTTTCAATCTTACTTTCAAAGCAGAAGTTGGTCATTTCACTAGGATAGTCTTTTTCGAGTTCACAGACCTTAAGGTCATGTGTTGCAATGATTCCCATGGTACGGTGGGAAAGAATGTTTTTGATAACTGCAATAGAACCAGCTACTTTATCATCGGAGTTTGTTCCTCTCAATATTTCGTCTAGTAAGACAAAACACCTTTCTGATTTTACCACATCGCTAATAGTTTTTAACTTCTTTACTTCAGCCAAAAAGTAAGAATCCCCATCTGCCAGTGAGTCTGAGTGTCGCATAGACACAAGTAGCCTCATAGGGTGCACACTAGCTTTGGTACAGCATATAGGCGCTCCCATATGTGAGAGAACAAGGTTGATGCCTATGGATCGTAGAAAAGTACTTTTTCCAGACATGTTTGAGCCTGTAAGAATCACAAAAGCATGCTGCTCAAAACTTATTGTATTGGAGACTCTGTTGTGGCTAGGGAGCAAGGGGTGTCCCATATTTTCAAAGAGGATTTCATGTTCTTGATTGATACTAGGAAACTGATAGTTAGGGTGATTTACTGCGTAGGTAGCTATGCTATGCAGCATTTCAAATTCTCCTACTACCTCTAACCATTTTATTACATTTTCACCGTGCTTTATTCTCCATGCATGTAAGCTATAAAGTGTCTTGATATGGGTAAGGAAAAAACCATTGAAGATAATAGCACCTATGATATTATGAAAGCTATCCAGTGTTTGGATGTTTTTGGCTAAGATACTAAGCTCTTCAAAAGCAGAAGACTTACCTTCTTTAAGTTTAGCCTGTTGTTGTACTAAATAGTGACTTTTGAAGCTTTTGCTTTCAATCTTTTGTAGTAGTAAAGCATAGCGTTTCAATACTTTATATGCTTGGTTGAAATAGTCAGATTGTAGTCTGATTTTTTTTAAATTTCGTCCTAAATAACCAAGGTTAAAGAAAAAAAACAGATAGAAAAGATCTAAGAGTCTGTCAATAGAGAATACATAATAGGCAATAAGCAATGCAAGGGGAGCAATAGAACTAATGATACTTATTTGCTTAAAAAATTGATTGGGCTTTTCATCCAAATTTTCTTTTGATAAACACCATGCTTTCAGCTGAGATATTTTCTCTTCAGTATCATTTATTTCCATGGCGACAGCTGCAAAATCTTGCCTCCACTTAGTGTTTTCTTTTTTACTAAGTGTTTTTATGCTTTCTTGTAGGCTTTCAATTCTTTCTTTGTCATTGTTGGTCAAAAAAGCTTTTGCCAAGTTCTTTTTACCAAAATAACTTGATGCTCTATTGATGAATTGATAGATCGAGTGCCTGCCAAAAATATCTAAATCATAAGCATATGGGTGTGAATGATCTTCATAAGAAGATCCATCGTCATACATTGGTAGTTCATTTGTAGTAAGGTAGTGTAATTCTTCTTCATTGATTTTTATCTTATTGTTAATCACTCTTGCCTTCCACTTGAATTTATTATTAAAGTAAATCAGCACGCCAAATATTACGATAGTAAACAAGCTAGTGATTAACCAAGCTACGTCATCAGGACTTTCTATGAAGTTATAAATACTAAAAAAAGCAATTCCGCTTGAGATCAGTCTGCCCCAAAAAATAGCTTGTATCTTTTTCTTTATTTCTGTGGAAAGCTGTTTGTTTTCTTCTAAAAATGTTTCGTAAAAGTTCATGCGTTTTTTAATAGTCTATTTTTGTCTTTTGGTATTTTCTTATTTATGGACTCTTGAAATTTAAGCCTTTAACAGAGTAAGATTAGTTTTGAC
>WTJX01000191.1:3094-3870 GCA_011524675.1 Cytophagales bacterium | reverse complement strand
GATGAAGCTTTTAGCTTACTTGCCGAAACCCCAAAGATAGATATTGTTTTTACAGATATGGTATTGTTCAATGCTTCGGGTGAGGAAATACTCCAAAAAGTTCAACAGATGGAAAAAAAGATACCCGTGATCGCACAGACAGGATTAGGGACGACAGAAGACAGAGAAAAAGCCCTCAAAAAAGGATTTAAAGAATACTTGATTAAGCCAATAAACCAAAAACAATTGATAGATACACTTACGAAGTACATGCCAACAGAGGGAAGTCTACCTTAATGATAAAAAAAAACTTGTCATATAACCATTAAAGAAATCTTAAAATAAAGACATGAGACAAAAGAATCTGTTTTCTTTCGTCTTGTGTCTTCAAACCCTTTAGGCCTATTGTCTGCTGATGGCTCTGATAATAATCACGATCAAGCAGATCAAAAACATCCCCATAGATATTTTATTGACCGTATGCATCGCCCTTAGATTAAAATTTGTCGGCCTGTTAGCGTCTTTCTTTCTAAAAAAATAACCGAATAGCTCTCCTAGTTTGAAGTATTTTTTCATAGTAGGTATGTCATTAAGTGAAGTGCAAAGATATAAATTAAACCTAGTTCTCTTAATCATAAACCAGTCTTGTATCCTAAAAGTTCTATTTTGTATTCAAAAGAGGGATTGATTGCTAAAAACCTAATTCTTAATACACTACACATTTGAACTGTGTAGAGCCAAGTGAAGAAGAAATATGTATCATGTACATGCCTCTTTCAAAGCTTGAAGTGCTTAGT
>WTJX01000191.1:0-3084 GCA_011524675.1 Cytophagales bacterium | reverse complement strand
GTTCTCTTAATCATAAACCAGTCTTGTATCCTAAAAGTTCTATTGTATTCAAAAGATAGATTGATTGCTGAAAAGCTAATACACCACGCATTTGAATTGTGTAGTGCCAAGTGAAGAAGAAATATGTATCATATACATCCCTCTTTCAAAGCTTGATGTACTTAGTTGGTCAACTACTACGTTTTGTACTGTTTTATGGTGAACCACTTTGCCCGTGCTAGTATAAACACTCATCTCATAGGCTACATCTTCACTCTTAAAGTTAAATAAGAGGGGATCGCCTTTGGCAATAAGGTTTGACGCTAGTTCTACTACTTGATTGGTATTGTATTGCAACGTACTTCCCCCAGTAAAGTATTGTTTACCAAAATCAAAACTAGCTTCACCTACTTTTTCACCTATCTTTCTACCAGGGATATCATCTATGGGAGGGTGTATGCCACCCCAAATCCTACTCAAACTACATTGGTCGGAAGCATCTTTATATGTAGCCCACTGCAATACGATGTCTGTACTTGGTCCTTCTTCAAAAACTAAAAACTCGTTTTTCTTGGCAATGAACTCTCCTATACCTCCCGGGAAATAAGCACTTCCTGTTAGTTTTTCTAGGATAACCGATGCAGCCCTCGAAAAGGTAGAGTGTCCCGATACGTAACCCGCAAAAGGTGGTGTGATGAAGGAGGGGCGTTGATAAGGCCACCAGTTCTCTGCCAATATCCATCCTACGCCTGCCATATCTGTAGTTTCGTCATCAATGTAGTCTGGTCCTTTCCAAGTGTAAAGTTTGATCTTGCCAACGTTTTCATTTTCATCTCCTGCCAAGTCGTCCCCCTCGGCTACCAACTCTACAAAACCATCGGTTAAAGGAATGCCACTAAAGTGATAATTGTCTTTTGAGGGATCGCTACTTTGTCCTCGCTCTGCAAGGTAGCGGATAGCAGAAATAGGTCGGATATAATCGTAATAGCCTTTTACGCTCCATGCGCTAATGGCAGCATCGTGCATAGTTCCCCCTAATAAAAAGTAGGCTTTGATATCCCATTCTAGATCTGAAAGTACCTCCCCTTGTCCTTCAAATTGTTTTTGTAATAATTCATTGTCAGAAACTTCGTTTAAGATGGTAAACCAATGCCCCGGTGGTGTTTCTGAGTCTGGACCATCTGCCCAAAATTCTGCTAATACTCGCGCATAATCTCCCCTTTTGACTAATTGTGTTTCATAAGGCTCCTGCGTGATGGGATTGAGCGTATAACCTTGACTATTGTCTCCTCCGTTGTCTTCATCATAAAAAGCTTGATAGGCAGTGAGGTTCTCTTCTGGGTAAGCAGGAATATTGCCTATAGCATTTGGAGAAATATCCCATTGCACAGCATCGGAAGTGTCTAAATGAGAAGACCATTTTGATACTAAACTAAAGCCCCATTGGTAAGCTTCTGAGCTTTGTGTATCGTCATCGGGATAGATATAGACAGGCTCGCCTGGGTCATGATAGACATGGTATGTTTGTTCAGACTTAGTATAGGTGTTTTTATCAGCATCTTGCAAGGCAAAAGGGCTTACATTGCCCCATTCTGGACTCAAAAAATCGGGTATATCTGAATCTAACTCGTTTCCTGCTTGATCTATAAATACGTCAAAGGCTATCGGTTGCCATGAATTGGGATAACTTATTTGTTGGTTACCTGCAACGGTAGGGTTTATCGCTTCATTAGATTCAAAGTAATAACTGTTGTCATAGTCGTAGATTTCATTACTGCCATCCTGTAGTCCATAGTTGATGTATTGTTCGGCAATATAGTTTCCTAATGCTGCTGCGGTATATTTATAATTGGTGCTAGTGTTTTGACTGTCATAACCCAAAGAGGTCATAAGGCTATCTATGTGTAAGGAAATAGCCTCCCAACCTGGAGAACTGGCAAACCTATGCTTGATGAGGCGATAAGCGGTAAAGCTGATGGCTTCTTCTGTATCTTCTGTTTTTGTACTCGAAAGAATAGAAAAACCTTCAAAGTTTGTGTCGGAAGCCATGTCTTGCTTACCGATCAAATAGGTTTGAGCACTGTCATCAAAGATAGCCCAAGCATCATACATGGCAGCAGAGATATGGAATAAGTTGCGGGCATGCACTGTAGGACGCGCAAGGTCATGGCGTATGGAATGAAGTAAAGCTTCATTCCATTTTCTAGCAATGGATTCTTCTCCCTTGCTATGGTGAGATGAGCATAGGAGTAGTAAAATACTGAGTTTATAAAAAAGTTTCAAATGGTGTTCTTTTATGTTTTTACAGGAGTAATAAATTTAAGTGTTTCATTCTTTATTTACTAAAATTTTAAGAGAAATTCATTGATGCTTGTGTTATTCAAAGTGTTAATATTACTATTTGAATATTCCTTATTTATTTTAAAATAAATAAGGGGGGTAAGTGTTTTTATGGTATGTCGAAATTCTTTATTTTAGCTATTATGTCTTCTAGTGCGCGTTAAAAACGCGCGCTAGTGGGGATAGGGGAGGTAGTATTATATCTGGTTAGGATTTCGGTGGTGAAAATAGAACGGACACTATCTTTGGTGAATTTCCTTACGAACATGGTCCTTCATGGATGAAATAGAAACTTAAAGTTATTTATTAATTTAATTATATGAGGTTTTTTGTAACACTTTTTATGTCTTTCTTTATATTTAGCTGCCGTAATATAAAGGAACTAAATTCTAGCGATTGTGTTTTTGAAAAATATGTAGATACTGTAGAGATTGATTATATTAAAGATAAAATGTATCCGCTTTTTTACTTACAGGATTATGATACCAAGGAAGGGTTTGTGGACATGAGAGATAGAGATACGGCTAATCTAAAAGTATATGTTAAAAATATACCTGATAGTTTGTATTCTCTGTCTTCAGTAGGAGAAAATATTTTTGTTCATAAGTTAGATACTATTTACCAAGTTATTGCAAAAATTACAACAGGTGCTAAAGTATTTAATAAATATGAAGGAGGGATTAATATTAATTTAGATACAGCCAAAGCTACTATTTATTTTAAACACAAGCATCTAAATAAAAGCACAAATGATACGGTAATCAA
>WTJX01000246.1 GCA_011524675.1 Cytophagales bacterium | reverse complement strand
TTTATGTAAAGACATCCAAATTTATGTAGAGACATCCAAATTAATGTAGAGACACCCAATTTGGGTGTCTCTACGGCGCATACGTTCAAATTGGTTTTTATATTCCGTGGAGATGCAATGCATTGTAGAGACGCAATGCATTGCGTCTCTACGGTTACATTCGTACATCTTTTGAACGTAATAGTAAAAAAAAACGCAGGAATCCATTTCACGAAAGTGAAAAGAAGATTAAAGGTTAACGATTAAAGAAGGGGGGGATGGCTTGTTTATTTCTGTCTTTATTGATTAATAAACGAATAGCGTTTGAATGTACTGTTCAAAAGATATGGGCGTATTTTGGGTATCTCTACGGCGCATACGTTTAAATTGGTTTTTATATTCCGTGTAGATGCAATGCATTGCGTCTCTACAATGCATTGCGTCTCTACTGTTGGTTTACATTAGCTCTAATGATTTTTTAAATCAATTAAATATACTGGTTATCAGCGAGTTAAAAAACACATCATAGGTAACGCAGTGAAGCAATCTAGAAGATTGGAATACACTTTTAAAAAAGCACTATCCCAAAGGTAGTAGGCAAAACCAAAGTTGTGAATATATGAAAAAGTCTAGCTTACTATTCTGGATCGCGTCGCTACACTCGCGATGACAAACGAGCATAGTTTTTTGTAAACTAGTTAAAGAATATCTCGCTAGCTTTGATAGCTTCGATAGTGATTAGTGATTAACGATTAGTGTTTAGTTGTAAAAAAGCTAACTGCTAAAAGCTTATGGACTAGTTTTAAAGACGTAAGACTTACCGACTTAAAGACCTAAAGACGTAAATAGCTGCATGATTTTATTCCACGGAAGTGGCTTAGTAATTTACAATTGGACAATTGACTATTTACGATTGAAAAAAGTGAAAGGTGAATTCACAAAAAGCAAAACCCTGTTCTTCAAGATGTTCCACAGGGTATCTTGAAGGATAGATCAAAAAGGATGTTTCATCCTTATAAGTCCCCACTTCTAGAATTTCAAAAAAGCCAAATGACTAAATCACAAAAATCAAAAGGTTGTCATTTGATATTTTGTTGCTCCCACTAGCCCTCATTATTCATTATACATCATTAATTATTAATTAACTTTTACCCAATACGTCTTGTATATCATACGTAATATATACTTTACAGCGTAGGTATCACATCCCTACTGTTCATATTTTTTAAGCTTTTTCTCTAAGATGGCTATTTGCTTTTCTAATAGTTGAATCTGCTTATCATAAAGTGCTTCTAGCTTTGGGTCAATCACATAATGATTGTTTAAATTAAAAACTTGATTAGCAGTTTCAATTTCACCATTGTTATTAAAGACTAATCTATCATCAAAGTTTTCTATTGTTTCTTTACTTACTTCCAAGATGTTTGCAATTTCGGTTAATTGTATATCGTTTATTTTCACGCTTCCGCTTTCTATTTTACTATAGTTTCCTTGCGTAAACCCAAGGCTACTTGCCAAATACTCTTGTGTAAACCCTTTTAGTTCGCGTATTTTTTTAATTTTAACACCAATGTTTGCATCCATACAAATAAAGTTAGTAATAATAAATTATTCATTAAAACGAATAAAGTATTTTCGGTTTAATGGTTTTTGTTTCTTTCGATATTAGTTGCCTTTTTTAAGAGGTGAATCGCTAGAAATATTGGATCAGCATAAATAATCAAAAAAAAGAACAATAAAAAACGTTTTTCAGTTCTTTTGAAGCATTAGGTTATAGGCTGATAACGAAAGCTAAAGCCAGTGATTAGTGATTAACGATTAGTGTTTAATAGAACGTTGAAAAAAGCTCATAGCTCACTGCTCATTGCTCAAAGACCACACCTATAAACATAAAAAAGCCCTTCATCTCTTACTGAAATGAAGGGCTTTTGTTATTGTTGATAAAGCGAAGGACTATTTCTTTGCAAATCTCTTACGGTCATTGGCATTCAAATAGATTTTACGCATTCTTATGTTTTCAGGTGTTACTTCTACGTACTCATCACCTTGTATGTATTCTAGGGCTTCTTCCAAAGTAAACTTGATTGCAGGGGCAATTTTTACTTTGTCATCAGCACCAGAAGAACGCATGTTGGTTAGTTTTTTGGTTTTGGTAACATTTACTTCCAAATCGTTTGGACGGCTATGCTCACCTATCACCATACCACCGTAGATTTCTTCGTTAGGGTCAACGAAGAATTTACCTCTGTCTTGTAGGTTGCTCAAAGAATAAGGGATGGCAGCTCCTTTTTCCATTGAAATCAAAGAACCATTTTTTCTACCTGGTATTTCTCCTTTGTATGGAGCATACTCTTTGAACCTGTGGTTCATGATAGCCTCCCCTGCGGTAGCGGTCAATACTAAGTTTCTTAGTCCTATGATTCCACGCGAAGGGATCTCAAACTCTAGGTTCATACGCTCTCCTTTAGGCTCCATCTTCAGCATATTCCCTTTTCTTACGGTTACTAGCTCTATCACTTTACCAGATACGTCTTCGGGAACATCAAACGTCAACTCTTCTATAGGCTCACATTTGTTACCGTCTATTTCTTTGAATAGTACTTGTGGCTGTCCTATCTGTAGTTCGTAGCCTTCTCTTCTCATGGTTTCTATGAGTACAGAGATATGTAGTACACCACGTCCAAATACTAAGAAAGAGTCTGCTGAGTCTGTGTCTTGTACCCTTAACGCCAAGTTTCTTTCTAGTTCGGCATCTAAGCGGTCTTTGATATGTCTAGAGGTTACTAGTTTTCCTTCTTTACCAAAGAAAGGAGAGTCGTTGATGGTAAATAGCATACTCATGGTAGGCTCGTCTATGGCGATGCTTTCCAATGCTTCTGGGTTTTCAAAGTCGGCAATGGTGTCTCCGATATCGAAGCCATCTAGCCCTATAACGGCACAGATATCACCTGCTTGTACTTCATCTACCTTTCTACGTCCTAGCCCTTCAAATATAGCCAATTCTTTGATTTTGCTTTTCTTTTCGTTGCCATCTCTGTCCACCAAGGTAACATTTTGACCTGCTTTGAGGTTACCTCTAGTTACACGACCTATGGCTATTCTACCTACGAAGGTGGAGTAGTCTAATGAGGTGATGAGCATTTGTGTAGTACCTTCTGTCACCTTAGGAGCAGGTACATGCTCTACCATCATATCCAATAGAGGCTCTATGCTGTCGGTTTGGTTTTTCCAATCATCAGACATCCAGTTGTTTTTGGCAGAACCATATACTACAGGGAAGTCTAGTTGTTCTTCGGTAGCGTCTAAGCTAAACATTAAGTCAAACACCATCTCATATACTTCGTCTGGCTTACAGTTGGGTTTATCTACCTTGTTTACTACTACGATAGGTTTCAGTCCAGCTTCTAATGCTTTTTGCATTACGAAACGTGTCTGCGGCATAGGTCCTTCGAAGGCATCTACCAAGAGTAGTACACCGTCTGCCATATTCATTACACGCTCTACCTCACCGCCAAAGTCGGCGTGACCAGGAGTATCTATGAGGTTTACTTTTATGCCTTTGTAGTTTACCGAAACGTTCTTAGAAAGAATAGTAATCCCTCTTTCTCTTTCGAGGTCATTGTTGTCTAGAATCAGTTCGCCAGACTCTTGGTTGTCTCTGAACAGTTCGCAGTGGTGAAGTATTTTATCGACCAAAGTAGTTTTTCCGTGGTCAACGTGAGCAATGATCGCTACATTTCTAAGTTCCATCGTTTCGTAATTAATTGCTAGCTTATCATAGGAACTAGCTTTTTTGATTTCAATAAAGTTAAATTCTGCTGTTTTCAGTTAGGAATCTTTTTAAAATCATAAGAGCCAATTCCCAAAAACTCGGCAAAGATAACTATTCCCG
>WTJX01000509.1 GCA_011524675.1 Cytophagales bacterium | reverse complement strand
TACGAAGTACAAAGAATGTTTTCTTTTAAGTTGTTTGAGTACTTAAAAGTCAGCACACTATCTTTTTTAAATGCTTTCTTTATCGTGGTACTTGGTACTTTATACTTCGTACTATTCAGCAGTAATTTAGTTTTTTCTTTACTATATAAGAGATCAGATGAATAGTGTTTTTTTTAGTGATGAGTGTTTAATGATTAGCGATTAGTATTGATATTGTGGGGATGGCTTATGTGTGCTTTTATGAAAAGTACAAGGTATAAGCTACAAAGTACAACGATTTCAATTTACAATTTGACAATTGACTATTTACGATTTTTTAAGATGGAAAGACTTAGAGAATTAAGCAGTTAGCTCTTATTCTATTAAAAATGAGTAGTATGTAGTTTTGACTCATTACTAAAAAAGCTAACAGCTAATACCTAACAGCCAAAAGCTCATGAAAATTAAGATGTAATTAACCGAATATTTACCTTTTATTCACTTTGTACATTATACTAAATACTAGATGCTAAAAAGCACATAGACTCATGTATCATTCGCTTTACTTAGTCGCATAATCATAGATTGTGGCATGTCATTATATACTAAAAAGAGTAGGCCATCCAATGAATTGTTAAATTTAGGATCTCTATTAAAACCTAAAATTTTACCATTTTGTTTTAAGTATTTCTTTAAGAGTACAGGCAATTTCATATTTGAGGGTTCTATCTCTTCAATGTATTTGTCAAAATGGTTAAGATTGTTGCCTATTTTGTCTAATATAATCATCGGATCTATACTACCAAAGTTTGGTTTGAATGCTTTTCTAGCGCTGATATGCTGTGCTAACTCATGGTCAGTGTGGTAGGATTGGATGTATTTGACCAAAAGACTTTTAGAAAAGAGGGACATTTGATTGCTGATGCTTACAGGACCTATCATGTAGAGGTATCTCGGATTAGAGTCGAGAAATGACCATATCCCTCTCCAAAGTAGTAATAAGGGTAGGGGGCTTTTTTGGTACTTTTTGACAACAAATGACCTTCCTAGCTCTATAGATTTTTCTAAATACCCGTGAAATGATTTGTCTATTTTAAAAAGGCTGTTGATATAAAAGCCATCTATCCCGTAGATATCCATGATTTCTTTTCCTTTGCCTATCCTATAGCCTCCTACCAGTTGGTGTGCTTCATTATCCCAAATGAACAGGTGGTGATAGTAGTAGTCATATTTGTCTAGGTCTATTTTCTTGTTTGTACCTTCCCCTGTTTGCCTAAAGGTAATTTCTCTTTTTCTTCCTAGCTCATATAGTACATTGGGGATGTGGGTGTGTGGTGTACTATATAAGGAGAATTTACCTTCATGTTGTACCAAACATTCTTTTGGAAGCTTATCTATTTCTTGTTTTAAAATTTCCTTGGAGATGCCCGCAGGTATTGCTTTAGCTTTTTGTGAGAGGATAGCCTTATTTGTTTTTCTATTTTTGTTTGATAGACTAGCTCCTAATGCATAGGTTTTTGCTCTCAAAAAATCGCTTAGCCCTTCTATTGTATCAAAACTATCTAACATTTTTGGAGGTATAGGCTTGCCTATGCGCATGTGTATGGTTTGATTTTTTTTATTAAATAGTTCCCTGACTAATCGTACTGTTCTAAGGCGTGGGTGTATTTTGCCTAATAGATGAAAGGTTTTACTGTTTGTACCTGCAAAATAGACAGGTATAACAGGGACTTTAGCCTGCATGATGATGCGTATGCTTGCGCTTTGCCAAGGTTTATCTAGGGGTTCTTTTGAACCATTGTGATAGGTAGATACTTCACCAGCAGGAAAAATACCTATAGGCGAATGGCAACTTAGGTGTTGGATGGCATCTTTGATCCCTTGAAAGCTCGACCTTTTTTTCTTTAATTCTTCAAAGGGGTTTACGATCAGCAAATAGTCTTTGATAGGAGTTATTCTTTCTAATAGGAAGTTTGCCATTATTTTAAAATCACTCCTTTTCTCTGCCATTGTTTTTATAAGCAGCAGACCATCTATACCACCAAAAGGATGATTGGATATGGTGATGAAAGCACCTTTTGTAGGTATGTTTTCTATTTCTTTTTCATCTACCTTATAGCTAATTCCAAATTCTTTAAATGCTTTTTTTATGAATTCTAAACCATTTTCACTGTAAGCTCTGGCATAAGCTTTATTTATTGTGTGCAAAGAAGTTATTCTCATCAATAAACCTGCAAGAAATTTAAATCTTCCTAGTTTTATGGCATTGATGAACTCTTTCTTGTTCAAGATTTCCATAGGGAAATAAGGCTAAAAATAGGTTGTAGATTGATTTAATATAGTAAAGCAAAACTAAATTACTGCTGAATAGTACGAAGTATAAAGTACCAAGTACCACGATAAGGAAAGCATTTAAAAAAGCTAGTGTACAGACCTTTAAGTACTCAAACAACTTAAAAGAAAATATTCTTTGTACTTCGTACTTTGTACCTTGTACTTAATGCAGACTTAATGTAAATTAGCTTCTTATCTGCTATAGCAAGTATTAGGTGAACGCTTAACTACTATTTTTCTAAGTGTGCTTGGAACTCAATTTTGGTTTCGGGTACTTCTACGGTAGGTTCTCCTTCTAAGAAGCCTAAGCTGATAAGAAATTTGTCAGCTTCGTAAATGGTCTTGTAATAGTTGTAATTGGTAACACCTTCTGCTTTACTGTTGTTATAATTGAAAAAAGAACGTTTCTGATTTGGGAAAAACCACATGTCACATCTGCTTTTGATCCTGTTCATCTTTTTTTTGTATTTGATGGCTGTAGAAACAGTTACGTTTTGGTCTTGTGTACCTAGCATAAAAAGCGTAGGTGGTGCATAATTGGTAATATTATGAATAGGAGAGAAGTCAAGGTAATAGTCTTTTACTCTATTGTAGCCGTAACCTTCTGGACCGTTATCTACGATGGGGTTGTAAAGGATAAGAGCATTGGGCACCGTAGAGATACTTAGGTCGTCTGTACTATTGTTTATTTTAGTGGTGAAGGTAATCGCTGCTGCCAGATGTCCACCAACAGAACCGCCTACTGCTACAATTTTTGAGGTATCTATTGATAGCGTATCTGCATTTGATTTTAAAAAACGCATGGCTGTCTTTGCATCTTGCAAACATACTTTGGGGATTACTTGGTGACTATTTTTTGTTCTATATTGTGGCAAGTAACATATCATTCCCCTGCTGGCAAAGTATCGGGCTTGTTTTGAAAAGTAACCCGTCTTACCGCTTAGCCATCCTCCACCAAAATAGAACACCATGCAGGGATATTTTTTGTCTTTAATATAACCTTTTGGAAAGAAAACATCCATTTTGAGTTTTATATCTTCACCTTCTTGATAATAAATAAAATTAGAAGGTTTGTGCTGTGCACTACATATAGTAATTGATAAAAAGAGTAATGAAGGGAAAATGTTTCTTGTGTTGATGCTAAAAAACATGTTTTTATGTGTATAATTTCTTTGGAAAAAAGCTTGGAGTTATAAAGTTTTGGTCGTGTAAAGTGTAACGTGTTTTTAAATATACAAAAAAATAATAAAAATCTTTCAGTTTGAAGCTTCATTTGTTCAAATTATATCTGTTCGTCAAATCTCGTCTTGATTTTAATGAGTTTTTTGCTTTACTAAATGCAGGATAGTATTATATTTTTATCTACTAAGTATTTTTGGACGAATACTTAGTATTCATGCGATGAGACCGAAAGATGCGATGTGTCAAACAGGAATATTTCCCTCTTTTACGCAAAAAGGCTTGATATTTCCTTTTTTGGTCATATCAAGCCTTTTTTAATTGTTTTTGTCTAAGCAAAAAGTAGTCAATCTATTGCACACTTAAGCGATAAATACACACAGAG
>WTJX01000537.1 GCA_011524675.1 Cytophagales bacterium | reverse complement strand
CTGCAAAGCCTCCGTCAGATGAGCTTCTTTTAGACTCTCTATGAAAGAATTGAAGTGACGATTTGCCACTGCTTATTTTCAAAAGACCACTAAAGCCTTCATCAAAACGAACTTGTTCGGCAAGTCCATTAATGCTATTCAATCTTTTGTTCCAGTCGGGATTAGTTTTAGAACGATCGTCTAAGTTTGTATTAGTGTATTGAATCATTGCTGTAATTGCTCCTTTTTTCTCACCATTGACGCTGAAAGGAGTGGAGAAGTTAGCGTAGCCTTCCATATGTTGTAGCGGTCCACCTATCGCCTGTACTTCAAGTTCTGTATGGTCTTCGGCTTCATCTGTAATGATATTGATGATCGCACTGATACCATCTTGACCATAAAGAGTAGAGCCCGGTCCATAGATGACCTCTATTTGTTTTGCCCCTCTAATGCTAAAGTCAGAATTGAGTTTAAACTCTTCACCACCAGCAGGGTTGACCCTTATACCGTTTAAGAGGATAATGAATTTTTCATTTCCCAAAACCCCTCGGATGGGTACTACTGTTCCTTGCTCAGCATAAGAATATTCAAAAGCATTCATACCAGGTAAATCTTGAAAGATATCTTTCAAATTGGCATAACCTCTATCAATGATATCTTGCCTACTGATGAGGTAGATAGTACCCGGTGCTTGACTGATTTTTTCCGATTTTTTTGAGGGAGTGGTGATTTTTAAATCTAAAAGCTCCTCTAGTGAAAGTTCCAAAAGTTCCTCATCTTGGGTGTTGTCTTGTGCATGGACAAAGAAGAAACTTGCTGCCATGAGTACACATAAAAGTTTTTTTGTATAAGACATTGTTTGTTGAAATTTGTTTGTTTTTAAGAAATCATGAAGTTTAAAAGTAAGACCATGATATTGAAGTTATTTAAACTTGAAGAAGGCTTTGCAAAACCAACTTTTATACTTTTTCAGCGTTATACAAAGTGTTGGTTATGCAAAGCCTTTTTCAAATGCATGGCTATAAAGTAAGTTATTTCACCTGTTTTTGTCGAATCCTATTTTGATATCTTATTTTTAAATCGGGCAAAAAAACTAGATTTTTCGTTCATAACAAAAAGTTTAAATGACTTTATTAAAAATCCTAGCTCATCGTTATACGGCAAATGAAGGAAAGAAGTTTTTTAGCTGCCAAACAAAAGCGTAATTGATCGGTAAAACTCGTCTTGATTCTAAAAACTTTTGGCTGTTAGGTATTAGCTGTTAGCTTTCCAATGCGCTATTGGAGCTTGTATGACCTTACCTAAAAGTAAGCTGTGATTACTGCATACTTTTTGAAGTTGTTCTTTAAAGTGAAAGGCAACAGAACCTACGAAATGAATGTTCAAATGAAGAAACTTTTTTTGTGGAAGTATATAAGTACTTACAAAATTATTAAGGCAACACATGACTAAGCGTTCAATAAAAGGGTCTTGAATATGCTTTTTTGCAAAAGGAGAGAAAGAAGCCATCCACACATTTGGTTTTGAAGATTGATATACATTTTCTAAGAATTCAGTATAATCAAGAGCATAGGTTGCCTCCCACTCACTTCTTAGGTGTAAGGGCATTTGTTCTAAGAAGTAGGCTCTTAATAGTTGTTTGCCAATGTCTTGTCCACTTCCTTCGTCTCCAAGTATATAGCCAAGTGATATATTTTGATACACTATTTTTCCTTTGTCCATGACGCAAGCGTTAGCTCCCGTACCTAAGATACATACCCAGGCAGGATCATCAGATCTTACAGCTTCAAACGCACCTACCAAGTCAGTATCAATGGTAAGTTTGGCTACGGGAAATAGTTCTGCCAAAGCTTTTCTTAACTTAGTTTTAGCCTTTTCTTGGGAACAACCAGATCCGTAAAAACGAATCTCTGAAATAGTATTGTTCAGCGTAGGAAGCAGTTCCGTTTCTAATATGTTGGTGATTTGCTCTTTGCCAAGATAGTTAGGGTTGATTCCTTGCGTATGTATCCATTCGGGCTTTCTTTTATCCTTTTCAATTAACTTCCAAGTAGTCTTAGTAGCCCCACTATCTGCCCATAAAATAGCCATGTTTATTTTTTCTTTATTTCTACCACCATAGCCGTAAGAGGAGCTTTCTTTAGGTCTGTCTTTACAGACAAACGTTCTCCACCATCACTTTGTGTACCCTCCCAGTTGTGTACTACAGTATTGAGTTTTTGGCTATAACTACTGCCTTTTGCAAGGCTTATTTTTTTGTTTAAGGCTACATAGTCTATAGGCTTATGCGACAGTACAACAGCAATATAGTCTTCAGAGCCTTTATCGTCTAACACCATAGAGTAATCTTTGGGGAAAAGCCGTGTGCCCGTAATGCCACAGTAAGGAGAGTGTTTTTTAGTATAAGGAAACAATACATAGCTAGAGCCATCCGTTTCTTGTCCAAAGATATAAATATAGCAAGCATTTGAGTTAGTAATCTCCATTTTGAATTTTGTTCCTTTATCCAATACTTGAGTGGTAGTATATACGGCTACAGATTTTCTACCCAAAGCAATATATTTTTTGTTTTGGTTGGTGAGTAAGCCAATTTTCGCTTCTAATATAGAGCTTTGTGGTTGTGAAGCATCCCCCATAGGGTATAATCCATAGGCTTCTTTGACGAAAAAATCAAAATCTTTGTAGCTTACATATGCGATCCCTTTTTTACCCCATTTTTCTCCCCAACTATTCATGATTTGGAAAGCACCGCCATTTTTATAATCGTCATATCCAATGACACACATGGCATGACCTCCAAACCCTCTTTGCTGATAATCACTTTGTGTAGGTAGCCATATCTCTTTGCCTTCCATTTGCTGCATAAAACTACCTCCAACCATCATTCCTATGATTACAGGCGCACCTTGTGCAATGTTTTGTTTGATAGCCAAAAGGTCCACATCATATTTGCTTCCTCCTTTGGTCAATCTATTATAGCCTTTTATTTTAAAAGTAGAAGCTTGCTGTAGCTCATGACTTTCGGGTTTGTCATGGCACTCATTTTCATCATAAGCAAACTGCGAAAAAGGTAAAACTCCTCGCTCATGCATGCTTTCCATAGCATCTTTCAAATAAGCTCCTTGGCAACCTTTTAGTGCAATTTGATTGTACAGATAAGAAGGACTAAAGGCATTTTTATTTGGATCTTGACCAGTAGCTTTGGCATACAAGATAGAGCGCGCAGCATAAGAGGATGCCCAGCCAACGCAAGAACCTTGTTTGCCTTGATTTAGCCTTTTAGGGCAATACGCTAGTAAAGAGTACGCTTCTGGAAGCGGGTTTTTACGGTTATCTGCCAAAGGTTCAAAGACCTCAGCTTGGTCATATTTTTTGAGATTGGGTTCAAAGCCAGTAGCAAAGCTACTAGGAGCTTGTGAGCTAAAGCTACTAAGAAACTTCTTCCCGCCCAAAAAGTAAAAGATGGCAACGACGATAATCAATCCAATCGTCAGTTTCGGTTTTTTTTTGAATAATTTAAAAACTAGGGGTAACAAATAAACCAATAGGTTTTTCCCTCCTCCGCTAGAAGGTCTATTCCCATGTGTGTTTTTTCTTTTTGATCCTTGTGGATCGTCTTGTTCCATTCGTACAGGCATATCTTTTTTACGTTTTAGGTTTTACGTTCTAGGTTTTACGTTTTTGAGTACAAAGTCCTTAGTATAGAGTATAAAGTTTATCTAAAAACTAATCGTTGACCACTAATCACTGAAAGCCTCATTCATTTTTTTATTTTCTTCATTTTTTAATTCAATAAAGCTCTATCCCTCCAATCCAAACGACACTACATTATTCATTATTTATTAGCATATCATCGAGAAGACGCAAAACATTGCGCCTCTACCCATAACTCATAATTCATAA
>WTJX01000349.1 GCA_011524675.1 Cytophagales bacterium | reverse complement strand
ACGAACTAATCCTCATTTAAAGCAAATTGACGGGGGTAGGTCAAGTTGTCTGAGCCTTGATCGTCTGTAAGGATGATGATAAAATTGGGTTTTTTAGCTTGTAGTTGAGTAATGATACTCAATAAAAAAATAAAGGAAAAGATGTGTGTGAATCTAAACATATATATGATTTTAAAAAATATAATAAATTGGCGTAAGCAGCAAAATTTCATTCCACGAAAGTGGCATAAAAAAAAATAAAAAATAAAGTAAGTGATTAGTGAACAACATTGAGTTATAAATAATCGTATCCATTCGGTAAACCACGTGTTGTGATTTAGCGGTTAGGTTTTACGCGTTAGGGATAGAAACCAAGTACTCCCCCGCAGTCTGGCTAGTTACTAAACTGAGCTTTAGGAGGTCAGTTCTTAACGTAACTCCCTCCTTTTTTGACCCTCGAAGGTCAAAAAAGATACAGCAGGACTGAGTGGAAAGGAAACACACTAAAGTGTGTTTCTAACGAAGTGCCAGTCTGCGTGTATGCCTGTGAGAAGCCCAACCCAGGGCTGAACGTCAAGAACTATGCGCTGAGGCATAGTTTAGTGAAGAGCCAGTTTGAGGGAGAGGACTGGTGAGAAACACCCCAACTTCTTAAAGTAGAACTAATATCTATTAAGTATTTAAAGAGTTCCTAACTTGAATAGCTGAATACTCAAACTTTCAAATGCGTTTGAAAGATGATCTAACATTATTTAACTGGATTATTTTTTATTCTTAAGGCTATAGGATTGTCTACAGAACCAGCTTTGCGACTATTGTTTTTTATATCTTCTTTAAATGTTGCGGCATATTGTTTAAGTTTTTTAACTATCTCTGAATGATCTGCTGCTACATTTGTAGTTTCTCCGATATCATCTTTCAAATTGTATAGGGCTATCTTATTTTTGGGAAAGAAATGTAGCTTCCAATCACCAGCTCGTACAGCATCTAGATTTGATATTCTATGATAGAAAAATGCTTCGTAAGGTGTTTTAGTACCATTAGTAAGGCAGTCTGTAATGTCTTTTCCGTCTATGACTCTATCTGTTGGAACATTTGCACCTGCCAATTTTGCAAAAGTAGGTAGGAGATCCATAGCTGTCATAAGGGTATTATTATCTTTTCCTGCTTGTATTTTTGCTGGCCATCTAATGATTGTTGGTACTCTCATGCCTCCTTCCAAAAACATGCCTTTGGCACCTTTGAGTGGGTAGGCGCTACCTATACCATGTGGTGGTCTTGCTTGACCATTATCTGCGGAGTAGATGACTATTGTATTTTCATCAATGTTGTTTTTCTTCAATGCGTCCAAAATTTGACCTACTGACCAGTCTATTTCTTTTAGTCCTTCAAAATATAGTTTGTCGCGTACATCATAGTTTATGATACCTGTTTTTTTCTCTTCGATGAGTGCTTTTCTGTATTCTTCTGGTATATCTTTCATAAACTCATCACGCATGTGTAATGGTCTATGGGGTATGGGATGTGCTAGATATAAGAAAAAAGGCTTGTCTTTACTTTTATTGATAAAGTTTACTGCTCTGTCGGTAAATCTTTTGGTGAGATAATCTGCATCTGGTTCTTCTTCTATTACTTGATCTCCTTCTAATAAAGGTAAGGGAGGAAATTTATACTTGCTCCCTTTTGGATTATAAGGATGGATGTCATGACTATACGGGAGTCCAAAAAATTCATCAAAACCTTGTTTTGTAGGTAAAAACTGTCTTTGATCTCCTAAGTGCCACTTGCCAAACATGGCTGTTTTATAGCCAGCAGATTTTAACACTTCTGCTATGGTTATTTCGCTAGGATTTAACCCTCTTTTGTCTTTTGCTAAACAGACACCTTTTGCCATACCTATTCTTTTGGGATAACATCCTGTCATAAGTGCTGCCCTTGATGGCGTACAATAAGGTGCTGCCATATAGAAGGTAGTCAATTTTGCTCCTTCGGCTGCCATTTGGTCTATGCGGGGAGTGATAGCATTTTTTGATCCATAACATCCAAGATCATTATATCCTTGGTCATCTGTAAGGATGACTATAAAATTTGGTCTTTGATCTTTCTTTGCTGAAGCGGTATAAAAAAGAGTATAACTCAATAATATGCTTAGTATTATTTTGTAAGTGTTCATTAGGGATGATTTATAAAAAAGCTATGGACAAGCCCACAAAGTATTAAGTTCAGTGATTTTTAAAATTAGTTAGCCATGCTAAGTTTTTTTGGATTTTCTACTGTAGCCGCTGGTCTTATATGATTTGATATTTCATTATTGAAGTTGATGACTTCTTTCAACATTTGATCTACCAATTGTGGATGTTTTGCCATGATATTTACTTTTTCTTGTTTGTCTGTTACAAGATCGTATAGAGCTGTTGCTTTATTTTTTGCTACATAAAGCTTCCATGATTCATGTCTTACAGCTCTTAGTTCATTTTTGATATGATAAAAAAAGTAATCGTGAGGTGTTTTTTCTTTTTGCATCAAAGCAGGTAGCATGTCTTTTCCGTCTATTTTTCTATCGTCGGGAAATTTGTAACCGACAATGTTGGCGATAGTAGGCAAGATATCCATTGAAGTCAGTAGAGCTTGGTTGTCTTGACCTGCAGGTATTTTTGCTGGCCAACGTACTACGGTGGGTACTCTTACTCCTCCTTCTAAAAAAGATCCTTTGTTTCCACGGTAAGGTTTAGTAGTACCTAGGGCATGTTTGGAAGGTCCATTATCACTACTAAACAAAACGAAGGTATTTTCGTCTATGCCTTGTTTTTTTAGTTCATTCAAAATCTGACCTACAGACCAATCTATTTCACTTACGGCATGTGGATATAGTTTGTCTCGATTGTGGTAATCAATATTTTTGTTTTGTTTTTCATTTTTGGCAATGAGTTCTCTTAAGGTTGTAGGTACAGCTTGCATAAATGGTGGAGACATATGCAATGGTCTATGTGGTATAGGATGAGCTACATACATCAAAAAAGGTTTCGTTTTATGTTTTTTAATAAAATCTACGGCTCTGTCTGTTATTCTTTTGGTAAGGTAGTCTGCATCTGGATCTGTCTCTACCACTTTTTCATGTTCTAATACTGGCAATGGTGGAAACTTATGTTTCTTTTGATTGAGGTGATAGGGGTGTATATCATGACTATATGGTAAACCAAAAAATTCATCAAATCCTTGTCTGGTAGGTAAAAATTCAAGCTGATCTCCTAAGTGCCATTTGCCAAACATTCCTGTGGTATATCCTGCGGATTTGGCTACTTCTGCGATGGTTATCTCTTTTGGGTTTAGTCCTTTAGGATCACCTGCCAAAAATACACCGTCTGCCATTCCTATTCTTTTGGGATAGCAAGCGGTCATCAATGCAGCTCTGGAAGGTGTGCAAATGGCAGCTGCCATATAAAAACTACTTAGCTTTGCTCCTTCGGCTGCCATCTGATCTATGTGTGGTGTTTTTACATTTGGATTTCCAAAACATCCTAAATCTGCATATCCTTGATCGTCTGTCAAGATGATGATAAAGTTTGGTTTGGAATTACTTTTCGCGTTAGCGAAAAAAGAAAAAATAAGTAATGATAATAATAAATATTGTTTCATAGATTTAAAATGTGTTCGAGTGTTTAGGTATTCGAGTGTTCAAGTTCAAAAAGCTTTGAGTTTTTAATCATGATCCTCCCGCATATTGACTTTTGACTAAAAAGATAGTAATATCTATTTTCTTAACGATTCAGCCCTATGGTGAAAATTACATTAATCTTCGTTCGTTTACTCCCGCTATGCGGGTTTCATTTTACTTTTTTTTTACTTAACATAATGTTAGATATAGTATAATAAGAATATAATGACGTTGCATTTGTTCTTAGCTAAAATAGTATCAAAATATGTACTTCTTGAAACAAATTATAATCTTAAACTCGGTATAAAAGCAAGAGTTTATTATTTCTCTGTAGTGTATAATTTGTCGTCCAAAAATAATTATCGTTTTTTATTGTAAATAATTTTGGACAGCTACTTAAAACTATTCTGTTATAGCTTTATAAACAGATTTTGCAATGATATTTGCACCTAAGGCATTGGGATGAATTTTATCCTCGTGATAGTACTTTTCGTTTGTCAATGTATGATTGAGGTGTATAATTTTGACACCTGTATTTTTTGCTATTTCTGTAATTTTTGGAATGATTTGTTCGCTTATTATTTCTCCACGTATAGGTTTGCCTGTAGCATATAACTTTACAGGATAGCAAATCCATATCTCAGGTTTACTTTCTAATTTTTGAAATTCATGTACGATGTAGGTATAGTCTGCAATAAACTGTTTTGAATACTTATCCCAGTTCATAGGCTTTGAATCGTTGGTGCCTAACTTGATAATTACTTTGTCTGGCATAAAGTTTAAAGCTTCTTTAAACTTTTGAGTTTTGAAGTAAGGTTTATTTCCTTTCTTGAGAGCTGTAGATCCACTGACACCAAAATTTTGAACTGTATATTGTTGTCCTAAAAGTTGATTTAATTTTACTGGATAGCAATTCTTTTCTCTCTCCTCTACCCTAGCACCAAAGGTGATACTATCGCCTATACATGCCACTTTTATTTGTTTTTTTACATGTGCATAAATAATTCCTACTAATAATAGTGGTAATGCGATTTTTAAAATGTGTTTCATCTTTTATTTATTTACTTAACATAATATTCATATAAAGTTTATTTAAAGAAGTTTTTGCAAAAACTTCTAATGATTGACTATTGCATAAGTAGTCGTCTATAAATACTAATGTTAAGAAACCTTAGCTACAAGACAAAAGAAATTAGATTCTTTTGTCTTGAGGTTTTTTAGCGAACTGAGATTTTCTATAAACTATTATTTTGTTTTACCTCACTTTTAATTTCAGTGATACGTTGCATCATCTGCTTTGCAATCTTTGTATTTTGATTTACCACATTAGTTGTTTGGTATTTATCATCTTTGAGATTGTAGAGTTGTGTCTTTGGAGCATCTGCTTTGATCTTACCATCTACTATATCACTGTTTTTACTTTTCAACAATTGTGTTCCTGCAGGTCCACCCCATGCATGCTGATTTGGTTTTGAACCATTAAATCCTCCACTACCTTTGCCAGGAATAAACATCCAGTCTCCTTGACGCAAGGATAAATGTTTTCCACTTTTTGGTGCTAACAATAATTCTTTTCTTATGGCTACAGTTGGATCTCCAGTGAACAATGGTAAAATGTTTTTACTGTCTTTTCCTTTGAGTGATAAGCTTTTTTCTTGATCGGTAAGCGCAATAAAAGTTGCCAACATATCCACACTAGATATCAACTCATGACATTCTGTGCCCGCAGGGATTTTTCCTGGCCATTTGGCAATAAAAGGAACTCGGTGTCCTCCCTCCCATGCACCAAATTTGAAACCTAGTAAATCTCCATTCATTTTATGTCCTTTCTCTACTGCTATGCGTCCACCTAGATTGAGCATTCCACCATTATCACTTGTAAATACGATGAGCGTATTGTCTGTCAATTTGTTTTTTTCTAAAGATTTTACAATTTCGCCTACCATCCAATCTAACTCGTGTATATAGTCTCCATATAGTCCTGCTTGGCTAGTGCCTTTGAATCGTGGTGCTGGCGTAAAGGGATGATGAATATTGGTAGTCGCAAAATATAAAAAGAAAGGATTGTTCTTATTTTTACTAATCCAGTCTACCGCTTTTTCGGTAAGGTAAGTTCCTGTCTTCTCGTCGTCGTATATTTGATGAGCCTTCAATGCTCCGGTAAAGAAATTAGGACCTTTTACTGAAGCTTCCTCTGGGAATCTAGGGGTAGGAGATGGTTTCATTCCTTTACTTTTATTTTCTTTGTTAAGAATCATCAAAGGATCATTTTCCTCATAACCTACAATAGTTTTATTTTCTACATATACAAATGGACTTCCACTGTTTACTAGTGGTACTCCCCAATAATAATCAAAACCTACATCGTTTGGCCCTGGAGAGAGTGGAACACTCCAATCATTACTTTTTCCTTTACCAAAACCTAAATGCCACTTTCCTAGACATGCTGTTTTATATCCTTTGTTTTGAAATACTTTTCCAATGGTCAAAGTTTCGGTAGATACTATCATAGGTGATGTTCTAGATAGTGGCCCCCAAGTACCATTACCGTTATTGGCTCTCAAAGGATATTCTCCTGTAATGACTGCATAGCGTGATGGTGTACATACTGCTGAAGCTGAGTGAGCATCTGAAAACTTTCTTCCGTCGGCAGCTAATTGATCTATGTTGGGCGTTTGAACTTTAGTCGCTCCTTGACAACTCAAATCGCCATAGCCCAAATCATCTACATAAATCAAAATTACATTGGGTGTTTCTTTAGCTTGCACTTGTACTAGAGACAAGATGCAAGCTACTACTAATAAGTGTGTGTACTTTTTCATATATGTCATTTTGTTTTTTAAAATTTTTTAAAGGTAAGTAGTCATCCAAAAATACTTAATGTTTTTAATCTCTTGATTCACCAACTATATGATGGCTATTTATTTTTCAGGTAATCAATATAAGATTGACCATACTATTTTAAAAATGTTAGGCGATTAGTTACAGTATGTTCAAATTGATAGAAAGCTTTAGTTATGCAATGCCTTCTAATAAAAAATAGTCAACAGATAAATGTTTCAACTACACAATGATATAGTGAAATTAAATCTTAGAAAAGTAATAATGGGTTATAACTGGCATTAATGAATAAAAATAACCTCATATGATATAGTATGAGATAAGATTAAAGAGGAGTGTAATGTAGCTTGGGAGAGTGAAGACTAGTGATTAGTGGTTAACGATTAGTGATTAATAAAAAACTCATGGAATGGACTCGTTAATACTGGATACCAGATACTAGCCACTAGATACTAGATAGCGCTAGATTTTATTCCACGAAAGTGGCGCAATTTAATTAATAATGTATAATGAAGAATTAATAATTATGAAACTTGATGGGTAGTGCATTTATTCTGAGAAATTAAGAAATTAAAATAATGAAAAAATGAAGGAGGTTTTTACAGTGATTAGTTATAAAGTATTGACACTTGTACTTTGTACTAACGACTTCGTACTCTATACTAACTATTAGCTATCTCAAAGACTTTAAAAATTTGCTTATCCACATAATTCACACGGTATTATAATTAATAGAAAAGATTTTAAAACTTTTTATTTCTTATTATTAGCACTGTTGAAAAGTGGAAAAGTTTGTTTTACACACTATTGTTTTTTTGCATAGTGTATAAGTGTATATCAAATGAACATCTTATTAACATTTTATTACATTATAATGTATTGAAAATGAGTGATTTATATTTTTCACCAATTTTATAGCTTTATACACACAGTTTATACACACTCCACATTTAGTTAACAATTGGTGAAAAAGCTGTGTATTTTGTATGACTTATCAAGATTTTGAATATCTGTGTATAACTCATGTGTATAGCATTTACATTATTCACACACATATCAAAGTTATACACACATTCATACACATCTTTTGTGCACTGCATTTGGCTGAATATAGTAGAACAAAAAAGGCTTAGCATTACTTCTTTTCTTTGTAATACTAAGCCTTCTTTATGACTGTCTGTTATGGTGCTTTATTCATCAAAACTTGATGTCTGGCACATTAATAATCCAGTTGGCATTGATTTCTATTTCTTTAGGATGATTATATACAGGCTCTGGTACACTAAAGTCCTCAAAGCTCCCTAGCTCATACATACCATCATTGTCCTCATCTATCAACACTCTGATACTGTACTTACCAGACTTAAGTTCTCCTACTGTATATTCCTTTGGGTTTTTGATGCTCTTTATTACTTTGTCTGAGGACAATAGCTGTAGTTCATAGCTTTCATAGTCTGTAGCCACTGTCAATACCATAGTACCAAAGAGCTTTAGGTCGGTTGGTAAGTATTGTTTCATCAATGCTTCTGAACTATCCTTGGAATAACTTACAATAGCATTAGTATCAATATTGATAGTAAGACTATCTTCTTTGTTAGGATAACTAATATTTAAGATAGATTTGTTTTCATTGAGTTGTACTTCGTTTTCATTAAGCGTATCTATGACTAGTGTATCTTTGATGATGTGAAACTTAGATAGGTCGTAGCTTTCTATGGCAAGATTGCTTTGGATGTATAGGCTAAGGGTATCATTTTTATAATTGATCTTTGTCTTTTCTTTCAGCTCTAGCTTTAGCTCTTCGCTTTTGAATTCATTGTCTGCCGTCTGTATACTGATGGTGGTATCTATCTGTTTGCGAAGGCTATCTGTTACCATCAAACGTACTTTGGTACTGTCTTCAAATTGATGATAGATAAACAAATTATTTTCTTTTTTATCAAAGAAGCTAAATAGCTTTTCTTGATCTAGTGTATATACTTCATATTTTTCTAATCCATTATTGAAGGCTATCAAACTAAAGTCTTGATAGTCTCTCTGATTGGATATTGCTGTAGCTTCTGGTTCTGCTGTTCTAAGTCTAAGTTTTATATCGTTTAAGTTTTCTTTGAGGTATATGGTATCGGGATATATGGCAAAGCTTTCTTTGTGATGTGAATACCTTTTGTTAAGGTCATCATCTTTGAAAGCTAAAAGTAAGTAGTCATCTTCTCTGATATTTTTGATTTCAAACATACCTTGCTTGTCTGTCTTGCTGTAGTAGGTAGGGTAGTCTTTGCTGATATCTAAAGAATCATGGAGTAAATATATGGCTACACTTACGCCTTCTACTGCTTCTTCACTAAGACAGTCATATACACTTCCATTTATCATCAAAGAGTCTATTTCATTTCCTGTACTAAAGGCATAGCTAAAATTTAGGACTGGATTTTTTGCAGTGATGTCTGTTACACCATCTCCAAAGTTGAGGGTATAGGTAGTATTGGAATCTAAACTTTCTTTGAACTGAAACACTAACTTTTTGCCTGCTGCTTCAAATTTATATTTTGCTTCGGTATAGGGACTTATCAGCAATGACTGATATAGCTTAGTAGCTTCTATACGTTCATCAAAAAGAAATGTAATCTTTTCTTCTGTATCAAAATTGGTACTTGCCCTTGGTGGATATACACTAATCAAATGCGCTGCTGTAGTATCATCTGGACCTCCAGTGGGTGGCTGTATGCTAGCACATGATGATAGGAAGAGCAGGGCACACAATTGATAAAGCTTTCTTAATGGGTAGTTCATTTTATATTTTATTAAAGTATCTTTTACTAGTAAGCCCATAGTCTATGGGCTTTTAGCAATTAGATAGTAGTATGTTTATTTTAATGCTTTTGTCTTCTCAAAAGCTATTTATTCATATGTATCATCAAGATAGATATATCCGACGGATTGACACCGCTTATCCTTGATGCTTGTCCTAAGGTCAAAGGTTTTATTTTTTTAAGCTTCTCTTTTGCCTCGTGCGATATATTACTGATGCTATCATAATCAAAATCTGCTGCTACTTTATAACCATCAAGCTGCTGCATCTTGTCTGCCATAGATGCTTCTTTTTCTATATAGTCTTCGTATTTGATTTGTATTTCTGTTTGCTCTACGATTTCTTTTTGGTTTATAAAGTTTGGAAGCTTTTCTGTAATGATTGGCAACAGATTATGTAGTTTCAATTGTGGTCTTTTGAGTAGGCTATAGACTGTTGCTTTCTCTTTGATCTTACTCGTACCTAAGCTTTCTAATACCTCATTTACCTCTTCAGGTTTTAACTTCAATTGTTGTAGGGCAGCCTTATTTGTTTCTGTATCTTTTAATTTTTGCTTTACCTTTTCTAGCCTTATTTCTTTAGCCAATCCGAGATCAAATCCTTTTTGTGTGAGTCGTATATCTGCATTGTCTTGTCTGAGTAAGATGCGATATTCAGCTCTTGAAGTAAACATACGGTAAGGCTCTTCCGTCCCTTTGTTGATAAGGTCGTCTATCAACACTCCTATATATGCTTCTGATCTTTTGAGTATAAATGGGTCTAATTCATTTACTTTCTGATGTGCATTGATGCCTGCTATCAATCCTTGGCTTCCTGCTTCCTCATATCCTGTAGTACCATTGATCTGACCAGCAAAAAATAGATTGTCTATTTTCTTGGTTTCCAAGGTAGGAGATAGCTGTGTAGGCGGAAAGAAATCATACTCTATAGCATAGCCTGGTCTAAACATCTTTGCCTTTTCAAAGCCTGGTATTTTGGTCAATGCTTTGTACTGCACATCTTCTGGGAGAGAAGTAGAAAAACCGTTGACATATATTTCTACGGTGTCCCATCCTTCTGGCTCTACAAATATTTGATGTCTGTTTTTATCTGCAAAGCGATTGATCTTGTCTTCTATAGAAGGGCAGTAGCGCGGTCCTAATCCTTTGATGCGACCATTGAACATAGGTGATTGTTCAAATCCTGTTTTCAAGATGTTGTGTACTTCATCATTGGTATAGGTGATATGACAAGGGATTTGTTTTGTCAAGGGTTTAGTTTCGTCTGAATACGAAAACTTATCTGCTACCTCATCACCTGCTTGTGTTTCCATAGCCTCCCAGTTGAGACTTCTACCATCCACTCTTGGTGGTGTTCCTGTCTTCATTCTTCCCGACTCAAAGCCTAGCGAAATCAATTGTTCTGTCATGCCTGTAGCAGCCTTCTCCCCTGTCCTACCACCACCAAATTGTTTCTCTCCTATATGTATGATGCCATTGAGAAAAGTACCATTGGTAAGTATTACGCTTTTGGCTTTTATTTCCAATCCCATACCTGTTTTGATGCCTACTGCCCTACCCTCTTTGACGATAATTTCTCTTGCCATCTCCTGCCAAAAATCTACATTGGGTGTACGCTCCAGTGCCAACCTCCATTCTTCTGCAAATCGGAAACGATCGTTTTGTGTCCTTGGACTCCACATGGCAGGGCCTTTGGAACGATTGAGCATCCTAAATTGTATCATAGATTTGTCTGCGATGATTCCACCTAGTCCACCTAGAGCATCTATCTCTCTTACGATCTGTCCTTTGGCTACTCCGCCTACCGCAGGGTTACAAGACATATTGGCTATGGTGTTCATATTCATGGTTACCAACAAAACCTTAGAACCCATATTGGCAGCAGCGGCAGCAGCTTCACATCCTGCATGCCCTGCCCCTACTACTATCACATCATATTCTGAAAACATATTCTTTCGCTTTCGTTTATCAATTCTTTTTTAGAAGAGTGTTCCACGTGGAACTATAGCCTCTTCCCTATTCTTACAAATTTGAATTGCAATAAATGAATTTCCAAATCTTTGGAACATACTTGGTATCTTATCAAAAAAAGAAGGCTACAAGAAGGTATCTATTCGGTATATGGCATGTTATGCTTTAGCCTTTCTTTCTTTATTCATTACATACTTTTGTAGCTAAAGCTTTTAGCCTTTAGCTCTTATATTATTAAAATGAATAGCATATAGTTTCGATTCTTTACTAAAAAAGCTAACTGTTAATACATTTTATATGAAAGCTTATATCAAGTACAAAGAATGATATTATCTTTTCTATGCTTTTATTTTCTTTGTACTTTGTACTCAATACTTCATACTATTCAACGGTAGCATAGTTTTTATATTACTCAAGTACTCAATAGCTCTATTTCTCTTTGTATATTTTCTCTTGCTCTTGCTTCATACATAGTTTTAAAATACTCAGTCTTATAAATTCCTTCCATAGCGAGAAAGTGTTGCAATACTTTCTTTCTCCCTTCCCTATACTTCTCTTCAGGTACTACAGTATATTCTTGACGAATAGCTTTAGCATAGTTTTCGTATGTATTCCAATCCGATCCAAGGACAGCAATGTCTGCATCTGTAAACAAATTGATATCATGTATAGCAGATAAGGTATGAGTCTTTGTTGCCATAATAATCTGATAGCACCTTTGCTGTATATTTTTAGGGACATATATCTCTTCCATTCTTTCTAATGCAAGCATAGCGCTTTGTTCTTCATTCTCTTTGCTAGTGCTATCATATATACAATCATGATATACCAAGGCAAAAAGCATTGCTTCCCAATCTTGTATATCATTCTTTATGCACTCTAAGCTTGATAATAAGCTTTCCAAATGTTTTATATTGTGATAATACCTTCCCTTTCCCCTATAGTTACGTATTACCTCTTCCGATAATTTAGCTATCCGATAAGGGTCATTGGTGTAGTGTGATAGTAGTTCTTTAAACTGTTTTATTATTTTCACCTTTATAAGTAGTTAGTATCTAGTTTCTAGATAGTTTTGTTTATTATTAGTTGTTTATACTCTAGCTCTTTATTGAAAATAGATTAATATTTAATAAATCTATGTTTGAGTTCAACTTCTAAAGCCATCACCAATATATCAATTATTTCTTATTGTAAGTAGTTTAGCTTCTCTCCTACTGTTCCACGTGGAACACTATTTTGATGCTTCCACTTTTGTGGAATGAAATCATGCTCTTTTACGTCTTTACGCCTCTAAGTTAATACGTCTCTATGTCCTTATGTTTAGAAACAGTTGATTGTTTAATTGCAAATCAAAATAACTTGTTGTTCATTACTTATAACTCATGACTATTATTAATCACTGTTTGTTACTTCTTTTATTTTTTTTACCACTTTCGTGGAATGGGATCATGCCTTTTTACGTCGATATGTCTTTATGTTTAGCAATAGTTAATTACCTAATTGTAAATCAAAATCATCTATTATTAATCTCTAACCATTAATCACTAATCACTAAACTTTGTATCTTTTTTAAAGTATTAAAAACCTCCCCTACTCTCTCCTAATGATGATTATTAACTGTTCCACGTGGAACACTAGTGTTTCTTTGTATGTGATTTAAAGGTTAGAGATTAAGGATTAAGGATTAAGGAGACAGTTGTGGTGTGATTGAAATAGAGTTTATTTTTAACAAAGAGTTAGTATGTAGCTTGTGATTGAGAGTTTGAGAATATATAAACGCTTATTTGTATTACCACTTTCGTGGAATGTATTCCTGTTGTTCTTCTATTGTTGTATTCTTACGATGTTATATCATGCTTATTATTCTGGATTGCTTCACTGCGCTCGCAATGACTTACGCTGTTTTTGTTGTTGTTCTTTATTAAATCGTACGCGCTATTAGAATAATGCGTAATATGCTTTAAGTTTTTTGCTTCTTTATGTCTCTAAGTTAGTACATCTTTATATTCTAAAACAGTTAACTATTTAATTATAAATCGAAATCACACATAACTCATAACCCATATCTCATAATCCATACCTATTATTAAACACTAATCGTTAATCACTAATCACTATTTCTTGTATTCTTTCTTAAGTATTAAAAACCTCCTCTACTCTCTCTTAATGATGATTATTAACTGTTCCACGTGGAACACTGTTGTTTCTTTGTATCTGATTTAAAGATTAGAGATTAAGGATTAAAGATTAAAGAGAGAGTGTTTTTGTTGTGTTAGACTAGTGGTTGATTTAGTATATTTTTAATGTGTGTTCATGTCTTTTCTCTTAAAGTCTTAAAGTCTCATAGTCTTATATCCTTACTATTCTAGATTGCCGTGCCTCCGGCAGGCAGGCTTTACTGTGTTTGTAATGACTTTTAAAGTCCTTATGTCTCTAAGTCAATATGTCTGTACATTCTGAAATAGTCAACTATCTAATTGTAAACTAGAATCACTCATAACTCATAATAACTAAACACTAATCACTAAACCTTGTCTCTATTTTAATATTATCAAATTGTATGCTAATGCTTGTATT
>WTJX01000220.1 GCA_011524675.1 Cytophagales bacterium | reverse complement strand
GAACCTTCCCTACTGGATGGGCTGTACGATGTAAGTAATGCTATAGGGCAAATAGTAACATATGCTGATACGTACCAAAAGATAAAAGAAAGGTTGGACAGTGCGCTTTATGAATTGAAAGACATTGCTCAAGAGTTAAATCAAGAAAACGAAAGCTTAGAGTACGACCCTGAAGAAGCAGAAAAAATAAAAAATAGACTTAGTAGCATATACTCGCTACAACAGAAGCATAAGGTGCTTAGCGTAAAAGAACTTATAGAAATACAAGAATCATTAGCCCAAAGTGTAGATCAGTCAAGCAATGTAGAAGAAAAACTTGCAAAGCTAAAACAAGAAAAAGAACAAAAACACGCTACCTTACTTGCAAAAGGTGAAAAATTGAGCAAAAGTAGAGCTAAGGTACTGGGGCAAATAGAAAAAAGCCTTACGCAAATCGTAAGTAATCTAGGGATGCCCAATGCCACCATCAATGTAGCACACGAGAAAATCACACCAAAAAACACAGGCTTAGACCAACTGAATATTTTGTTTAGTGCCAACAAAGGTATCAAACCAGCAGACATCAAATCAGTAGCCTCTGGAGGTGAGTTTTCTCGTCTCATGTTTGCCATCAAATACATCTTAGCAGATAAAACCGCTATGCCTACCATCATCTTTGACGAAATAGATACTGGTATATCTGGTGAAGTCTCTATCAAAATGGCAGAAATGATGAAAGACATAGCAAAACATCACCAATTACTATGTATCACTCACTTACCCCAAGTGGCAGCCAAAGGAGATCAGCACTTTTTTGTATTTAAAGATGATGCCTCTGAAAGAACCTCTAGTAAGATCAAAACATTGACACTTGAAGAAAGAATCAATCATTTAGCAGAAATGATTGGTGGCTCTAACGCTTCTGCACATGCCTTTGAAAGTGCAAGGGATTTATTGAAATAAAGAGCACCTAACCCTCCAATATAAAAAAAGCCTTGATTCAAGGGCATGATTCCATTCCACGAAAGTGGCTAACAAGAGAAAAGATTAATGATTAAAGATTAAAGACGGTGTAGAATATCTTGCTTATGTATTCCTTTACTGAAGAGTAAATTAAATGAGGGCAGAGCGTAAAGAAAATAGACCTTAGTCTGTTTTTAGAGATGAGCCAGTAGGCGGGGAGGAGCAATGAAAAAATGAATACGGTTTTAAGTGATTAGTGTTTAATGTTTAGAGATTAACGATTAATTAATAGAAGGCTTTGCATAACTAAGATTTTGTGCTTAGTCAAGGCTTTCGAAATTTTAAAACCGCAGTTTACTGATTGTAAATGAGGGTTTTAAAATTTTGTATAACGCCGAATAAGTGCAAAAGATGGTTTTGCAAAGCCTTCTAATAAACTTTGGACTTTGTACTAACAACTTAGTACTCAAAAGGGCACGACTCATAGCTCTTTTTTAAAAACATAAAACCCAGAAAGCACCAAGGCTGTAGCGTTAAGAAAATAGACCTTAGTCTATTTTTAGTGATGAGCCAGCATGTGGGGAGGTGTTAATAATGAATGATGAATGGCTTGAAAAAGTAAAGCATTATTCAAAAGAATGAAAAAATTAAAGAAATTAAAAAATGAAGGAGCGATAGTGATTAATGTTAACCTTTGGACTTTGTACTAACGACTTAGTACTCAAAAGCGCAAGGCTTATTGAGGTACTGACCTATGGGCAAAAGAAGCGCATAACTCATCAAAATCAGCTACTGTTAAAAATTTTTGCTAAAAATCATGAAGTAGGTTTTTTAAAATACTAACTTTACGGGATTTTTGACCTTATGGGTCGGACTTCGTTGTTGCAGAAACATGCTTTTTGCAAAAAATATTTAAAAAAACGTAGCTCTACAGAGAGCTTACTCATTTTACAAACGCAAATTTAAGTAGCAGATGCCAAAGGATAACAGCATAAAATCCGTATTAATCATTGGAAGTGGACCTATCGTCATTGGTCAAGCATGTGAGTTCGATTATTCTGGTTCTCAAGCTTCCAGATCACTAAGAGAAGAAGGGATAGAAGTAACCTTGATTAATTCAAATCCTGCTACCATCATGACAGATGAGGTTACCGCAGACAACATCTACCTAAAGCCATTAGAGAAAAAATCTATCATTGAGATTTTAGAAAAGCATGAGATAGATGCCGTACTTCCTACCATGGGAGGGCAAACAGCATTGAACCTCGCCATAGATTGCGACAAAGCAGGTATTTGGGAAAAATACGGCGTGAAAATCATAGGTGTAGATATAGACGCTATCCAAAAAACCGAAGATAGAGAAGAGTTCAGAAAGCTCATGCTAGAAATAGGTGTGCCGGTATGTACAGGTGAAACAGCTACCTCTTTCTTGCAAGGAAAAGAAATAGCACAAAAAATAGGATTCCCATTAGTAATACGCCCATCTTTTACATTAGGAGGTTCTGGTGGTGGCTTTGTCAATACACCAGAAGAGTTTGATAAAGCACTTAGGAGAGGACTAGAAATGTCCCCTGTGCATGAGGTACTTGTAGAGCAAAGTATCTTAGGGTGGAAAGAATATGAGTTAGAGCTACTAAGAGACAACAATGGTAATGTCATCATTATCTGTTCTATCGAAAACTTTGATCCTATGGGGGTACATACAGGAGACTCCATTACGGTAGCCCCAGCCATGACCCTCTCAGATACTACCTACCAGCACATGAGAGATATGGCGATCAAGATGATGAACTCTATTGGTCAGTTTGCAGGTGGCTGTAACGTACAGTTTTCTGTCAACCCAAAAGACGAATCTTTGATAGGGATAGAGATCAATCCAAGGGTATCAAGATCATCTGCACTAGCATCCAAAGCTACAGGTTATCCTATCGCCAAGATAGCAGCAAAACTAGCCATAGGCTACAACTTAGATGAGCTGAAAAACCAAATCACTCAATCTACCAGCGCGTTCTTTGAACCTACACTAGACTATGTGATTGTGAAGATACCACGTTGGAACTTTGATAAGTTCAAAGGGTCTGACACTACCTTAGGGCTACAGATGAAAGCCGTAGGAGAAGTCATGGGGATTGGTAGAAACTTCCAAGAGGCACTACAAAAAGCTTGTCAATCGTTAGAAATAAAGCGTAACGGCTTAGGCGCAGATGGTAAAGAGCTTACCAACCAAGAAGCACTGCTACATAGTTTAAAACACCCAAGCTGGGATCGTCTTTTCCATGTGAGAGACGCTATAGACCTAGGCATACCGCTCAAGACAGTCTATGACATCTCAAAAATAGACAATTGGTTCTTGCACCAAATAGAAGACATAGTTTCACTAGAAAGAGAGATTAAAAAATTCACTGTTACAAACCTGCCTTACGAGTTGTTGCTAGAAGCAAAACAGAAGGGCTTTGCCGATAGACAAATAGCACATCTCTTACGTTGTTTAGAAAGCGAAGTGTTCAACAAACGTCATGAGTTGGGCATAAAACGTATCTATAAAATGGTAGATACCTGTGCCGCAGAATTTGAAGCTAAGACACCTTATTTTTACTCTTCTTTTGATGGAGAGAATGAGTCTATCTCTAGCGATAAGAAAAAAGTAATTGTACTTGGTTCAGGTCCCAACCGTATAGGACAAGGAATAGAGTTTGATTATTCTTGTGTGCATGGGGTACTCGCAGCCAAAGAATGTGGTTATGAGACCATCATGATTAACTGTAATCCTGAGACTGTTTCTACAGACTTTGACGTAGCAGACAAGCTCTACTTTGAGCCTGTATTTTGGGAGCATATCTACGATATCATTTTACATGAAAAGCCAGCAGGTGTTATTGTACAACTAGGAGGACAAACCGCCCTCAAATTGGCAGAAAAACTAGATAGATACGGTATTCCTGTA
>WTJX01000099.1 GCA_011524675.1 Cytophagales bacterium | reverse complement strand
GGCTACAGTAGAAGGCGTAACGGGGGCTATGTATCAGTTGTTTAGTCATGGTATCATATCCTCAATGCTTTTTGTACTGGTAGGTGTCATTTATGAAAGAACAGGTAACAGACACATTACAAGCTATGCAGGACTTATTCATAAGATGCCAGCCTATACGGCTATGATTATGATCGCCTTCTTTGCTTCATTGGGGCTACCAGGTTTTTCTGGTTTCATTGCAGAGCTTTTTGTCTTTTTGGGGGCTTTTGCTTCTTCTTCTGTAAATGGATTACTTCCGAGATGGATGGCACTGGTATCATTGATAGGAATCATCATTGGAGCAGGCTATTACCTTTGGGCGTTGCAACGTATGTTTTTTGGGAAACTATGGTTAAAAAATGAAGCATGGGAACAAAAAATAAAAGACTTAACCATAAGGGAATACATTATGCTTGTACCATTAGCGGTATTGACATTACTATTAGGAATTTTCCCAAATTGGATCATTGATACCATGCAGTTTTCCGTGAATCAATTGGTCGCTTTGTTGCAATAGGTTGTTGTTTCTTTATAGAAGTTGAAAGTTAAACGTTCAACATTAAAGATTGAGTTTAACTCATAGGATAATGATTAAATATAAAACCAATTAATTCACAAGAAAAGATGAACACTCGAACACATTTTAACCACATAATACTAACACTGTTGTTACTATTAAGTGGTTTATTAGTGTCTTCTTGTATTGTAATGGAAACATTGCATTTAGAAGATGATGGTTCGGGGAACTATGATTTCATGTTTCTTTTGATGGACTTTACAAATAGTGACATTAAGGGAGAACCATCAACAAAAGAATCAAAAAATAAAAGTGGAGAGTTCTTTTTAGAAGAACAATCAATTCCGCTATTGGTAGATTCACTTAGTTTTTTAAAATCTATATATGGAAGAGATAGTTTAAAAAGTGTTTACACTTTGGTTGATTCTTTAAACCCTCAGTTTTTGTCATCATACAATGAACATGAAATAGATTTACTAAAAAGTCTTAAAGCTGGAGTGTTTAAAGATAAAGGCATGTTTAGGATAATGATAGATATTCCTTTTGATAAAATAGAACAAATAGATACAGCATTCTTCTTGTGCGTAACGGCAATATTTACTAACGATAGTGTGACGTCCTCTTTGAAATCTTCATCTAAAGATTTTCCTTTTGCAAGTTTTATGAAAGATGTTAAACCAAAATTTGAATCTATGTTTACATATGACAAAAGAAATTCTTTAAAGAGAGAACGGTTATTTATGGAAATGCTTACCAATAAAGAAGAGCAAGAAACGAACTCTCCTTCTTGGACTGGATTTGATTCTTTAATGATGCAGCTACCCTATATTTCTGTATATGATTTACCCAATAAACCAAAAAAAATCAAAGCTAAAGAAGGTACATTGTATAAAAGCAAGTCTCCTTACGTAGTTCATTATTCAAACTTTTATGAATTAGGTGAAAATGTAGATGCCCTTGACATACAAATTAGCTATTAAATTTAAAAGGAGGCCTTGTGTTGACTAATATTTTAATTTTAGCTTAGCGTTTCAAAATTTTGAAAACTCTTATTTCTTGCGAATAATAGAATTAGTAACAACAGCAAAAATCTAAGTCAAAAAAATAATAAAGTGGAATTAATAGACTATCTAAATAATACAAAGAACTCTTTACCACTCTTGTACCCAGAGCTAGGCATGGTCTTAGGCATTGTGCTGCTATTACTTTTGGATTTGTTCATCAAAGAAGAAAGAAGAGGTATATTTAAATATTTTACACTTGCTATTTTAGTTGCCACTTACGCCTATTCAGTAGATCAATATTGTCCTCTCATGTTTGGTCGCACGCTATTTCAAGAAAAGTTACTTTTGAGCAAAATCAGCGTGGTATCAAAAATCTTATTTCAGCTTACAGGCATAGGTGTCGTATTCTTTTCGATCTTCGATGATAAGAAAACAAAAAACCAAGAACGTACAGTAGCCTATTATGTCTTATTGTTAGGCGTAGTATTAGGTGCACATTTGATGGTCATGAGTAGAAACTTATTGGTTACTTTCATGGCAGTAGAGCTTGTATCTCTGAGTTCTTATCTCTTAACGGCAATAGATAAGAACAAAACCAAAGGATTTGAAGGAGGAATAAAGTATTTGATTTTTGGAGCTGTAGCCAGTGCTTTTATGTTGTACGGTATGTCTTGGCTCTATGGCTTGTCAGGAAGTTTAGCTTATGAAGAGGTATTCAGTAGATTATTTACTACACCGTCTTGGTTCACATCTTTGATGTTATTCTTCGTATTCATTGGCTTTTTATTCAAAATAGCAGCCTTCCCTATGCACTCATGGGTACCAGATGTATATCAGTCCGCCCCCAATGCTATCGTTGCTTTCTTTGCCGTCGTTCCAAAGATCGCAGGAATCATCGTAATGTATTTTATTACCATAGACCTGCCTAGCGAAGTATATCTCAAACTTATGTTTATTTTATCACTGTCTTCTATGCTTGTAGGAAACTTAGCGGCACTCAGACAAAAAGATATAAAGCGTATGTTAGGCTATTCTTCTATAGCTCATGCAGGATTTCTACTGATTGGCATAGTAGTTCCAACAAGCTATGGCATCAAAGCCGTACTGTTTTATGGTTTTATGTTATTGGCAGCCAATATGGGAGCTTTTTTCCTTATTCGTAAATTATGCCAAACGACCAAGTCCACACTTTTAGCCTCCTATAGCGGTATGGCTAGAAAAGCACCACTTATAGGGATAGTCGCCATCATCATCATGACAGCATTAACGGGTTTACCCCCTACGATGGGCTTCTCGGCAAAACTATTTTTATTTACCTCTTTATGGGAAGCCTACCAGTCGGCTACAGACCCTATGTTGTTATTACTTTTTATTGTAGGTTTGTTCAATACGGTATTAGGTCTTTTTTATTACATCAAACTTCCTTATTACCTATTTTTTAAAGAGTCAAATAATATAAATGATATATCTTTAACAATTGGAAATAAGTTTTTTATTTTGTTGTGTATAGTACCACTCATCATTTTGTTTGTAAAGGCTGATTGGTTGTTCAATATTTTATAGTGTATCCTTATGGTTGATGAAATAAAACACGAATGCGGTATAGCTATGATAAGGTTAAAAAAACCTTATCAGTATTATATAGATAAGTATGGTACTCCCATGTATGGGTTAAATAAGATGTATCTACTTATGGAAAAGCAGCACAATCGCGGTCAAGATGGTGCTGGTGTAGCAGTAGTAAAGCTAGACGTACCACAGGGGAAACGTTACATTAGCCGTTATAAATCTGTAGAGTCCTCTCCTATTGCAGATATATTCAAACGCATCAATAAAAAGTTTAAAAAAGCCAAGAAAGCCAATCCAGACGCCTACTTAGATGCAGACTGGATGCTAAAAAATACAGCCTTCACGGGAGAGGTTATGCTAGGGCATTTAAGATACGGTACACATGGTGCTGTAGGTACGGAGTACTGTCATCCATTCTTGCGCCAAAGCAATTGGAGAACACGAAGCCTAGTCATGGCAGGAAACTTCAATATGACCAATGTAGAAGAGCTATTCCAAAAGTTAGTTTCTTTGGGACAACATCCCAAAGACAAAGCCGACACCGTCACTGTCATGGAAAAGATAGGGCACTTTTTGGATGAAGAAAACCAACGTCTATTTGAAGAACTAAAAGACAAATATTCCAATCAAGAAGTATCGGGGATCATAGCGAGGGATATGGATATTCAGCGCATCTTGCAACGCTCATGTAGAGACTTTGATGGAGGTTATGCCATGGCGGGCATGATAGGTTCTGGAGCTGCCTTTGTTGCAAGAGACCCTAATGGTATCAGACC
>WTJX01000739.1 GCA_011524675.1 Cytophagales bacterium | reverse complement strand
CGTTTATTTCCCGTATTAGTGGGATAGTTAGGAACGCCATTAAAAACTTCGGGATAGTGTTTTTTTTCCCGAATATACCGTTGCTTGAAACTCGAAACGGTTAAACCTAATTCCTTGGCGGCTTCATCTTGCGTTGGGTATTTGCTACGCTCAACAATTGAAACCCGTAAAAAATCTTTCATGGAAACGTGAACACGACTTTTCATAATAAAACCCTCTCTGAAAAAACAAACTTACTTACTGTAGGAAAACTCAACATTATCTTTCTTGAGTTGCTTGATTGATTCCGATGCCTTGGAACCCTTTGGTTGGATTCCATGAATCAGCAATGCAAACGACTCGTTACGCTTGGTTGGGTCGGCAGCATGGGAATCGTCATGGTCGATTTCATAACCTAGTTTTTCGGCTTCGGCTTCGCTGTAAACCACAACCGCTTCGCGTAGGTTGTGTTCGTCGATCAAATGGTCTTCACGACCGCCACGCGATGCAGTCAAAATAAAGTTATCGGGAATTATATTGAGACGATCCACCCAATAGCGTAGCGATTTTGTATACGCATAAAACAACACGTTCGGATTGGCTACGGCAACCAACATCCACGCATCAAAATAACGTAGGTTAAACATATCGCCAGCAACATGAATTCGAACGATACCAGCGTCTTTCGGTAGGTTATCATTCAATAATTTAACCATGCCAGAACGATTCTTGATTGAACGCATAGCGTCAAAATTAGACTTGCGAAGATTATACACGTTAGTGTAAGTAGCTTCTTGGCTTGCAGAGAAACATCGGAATTCACAGTTTGCACCGTCAACAACCTTACGACGGTCGTTGATCTGTACAACTTTGGACTTGCACTTGTCAGCAAACGGACACGAAAAACCAGATAACAAATCGAACGAATAAACCTTTTTGGTTGATCGACCTGTTTTAGCAAAATACTTTGCAAGAGATGGAACGGACTTGAGACGTTGCAATTTTACATTGCCTTTGGAAAACTTGATCATAGAATCCTCAGTGGTTGATTGTTGGTTACTCTAAGATTATACATTACTTATCGTCAATTGCAAGCCCTATACTTGAAAGAAAACCCATTTTTATCAAAGAAATAAAAAAAATATATTTTGCACTTTTTTTTGACGTAAGTTGTTGGTAGATAAGGACTTACGACAAATCGGGGCCGGGCCGACATATCGGAAAATCCCGATATATCAGTCCTTTCACCTAACTAAAAGTTCTTGCATCTCGTCCAATACCTCTTGGCCGATTTGATAATGATAATGTAGCTTTTGAATCTGGTCGTCATGATTGTTTTCTGATTCATCCATTGCACAGATCAACAACCAAAGATCACCAACAGCAGGAAGAAGGTTGATAAAAAGAGTTTCAACCATATCTAAGATTGGTTTTCTCTGCTCATCACCATGAAGTTCTAAATCTCTTTTGGCAGCATCAACAACACTAGCCGCTTTTGATATCGCATTGATTGTGTTTCTCATAATTATAACCACGCCATTACATTGCCAAACAATTCACAGCTATCCAAATCCACCATCGGAGAAACAGTAACATCAGTACCATCCTCCAACGATACAAACGTATCATTATTGTAAGGATTGTAAGTAATTTCGTGAGCTACATAATCTTCTTTCTCTAAGAAGTTTTCCCACTTGGTGATATCATTACCACTCTTAGGAATAAAGCCACGAATATAAGCGTGAACATTTTTAGAACCCTCTTTACGAACACGGTCGCGACCTTTCTCGCTTACCTTGAAGCTGCAATGCTTTAGGCAGATATAATCCATGTGGGCGACAACCTTACCAGATTGACGAACACTCCAGCAATCTTTATGAAGATTCTTGTAAACCTGCACAGCTTTGCTGCCGTCACAGTGTTGCAACAGTTGATCAATCCAACCTTTGCCTTCTGGAATTCTTGGAATACTCATTTTTACCTCTTAATTAAACTTGGAACTATACCAGTATACATTACGGATTGCGAAAGTCAAACGGTTTACAAATAAATCCCATCGAGAAATGTTAACTCAGTTTCATCCGTAATGGGATTGCGATTGGTGAGGATGATCTCGGTTTCTTCGCGATCAACCCAAGCCTCCATATATAACTTGCTTCCATCCCATAAGTGCAAATCAAATTCACACCACCCGTGACCCATCGCCACGAACTCTATCGCGTAGCTATGTTGCAGTCGGAAAGTTTCTTTCTCAATATGATTGGAAAGCCACGATAGAACGTGATTAATCATTTTTGATTCTGTCATTTTTCTCATAATTACCACCATGACTTGTAAATTATTGTGTAGCCCATCGAAATCTGTTCGCGAGCGGTTCTGATAAATTCTAAATCGTAATCTTTGGACTCATGATCTTTTGGAAGACCAAAGAAGAAGCCTTCAGTTAATGGCAACGAATTATCTTCAATCGCAAATTCCAACTCATCAAGATCATCAAGCGTCAATTCAACTTCAACACAATTGAACTCACCCTCTCCACCCTTTTCACGCCAAAGGTTTTCCATCCACCCTTGAAGGCAAGGATGTTTTCGCCAGTAGGAAATCTCTGTCTCGTCTTTATAGGAAATTATTACCTCTGTACTTGTTTGCTTTACGCCATTATCGTCAAAATACTCATATTCACTGGTTTTCTTTTGTGGTGAACCCTTGCGAGCGTAAGCCCATTGATCTAAACCCATTTAACATCTCCTAAAAACAAACTGTCAACTACTTGATTATACATTATATATCGTCAATTGCAAGCGGAATCTTGAGAAGAAATCTCAGAAAAGCCAAAATAATCTTTTTTCTACTTTATTTTGACGTAAGTGGTTGTGGTATAAGGGGTTACGGAAATTCTGGGCCGGGCTTCTGTTTAACGTTTTCTGCGTCGGTCTAACGAATCTTCAAATAAAATTAGCATAAGTCCAAAAATGAATAAGCTAAGGATAGAAGACACAATGGCACTAAAAAGACCAAATCTCATAATGTTTATTCCGAACATCATTGATACAAACATCAGGATTACTATTCTTAATTTCATACTTATTCCTATTCAAAAAAAGCCGAGCGGTGGACTGCATTACTTGAGCGTACTGTTCGATCATGATCGAAGTCTACTCAAACCACCTACTCGGCAAGGTCGGTTTAAAATGCGGGTTCCAGCACACTCTCATCAAAGTTAGGTGGGAACCCAGTACTATAGCTATTAACCATATCTATCACAACTAAAAGCAAAAGAATTGTGATAAATATAGTAGCAATTATGCTAAGGGTATTTTTCATACCTCCTGAATCCTCCCGTTAATCCTGTGGAACATATAAGTAGAATAAACTTTATCCTTATAATCTTTTGGGTTTTCGTGCTTGATCGTAACCGCACCATTCATAACACGCTCGACAGTGCCGACGCGTCTTTTAGAATTGTAATCAAACGAAACCTTTTGGTTTTCCTTCAATTGTCTTGGGTCTTTAACGATTCTGTTCATTCTTGCTTCTCCTAACATGATTAAAAAACTGGCGTGCTATCTTCTATTATAGACTCCCATGACTCTATAATAGGTGAGACAGTAATGTTAGGACGGGTCACGCACTAAAAACCTGCCCTTGTCTCGATATTTTTTGGGGGTACTCAGCAAGGTTGTCCCCTTCCCTGCTGTTGCTTTATACTACAATTATACGTTACGACTTGGTGTTTGTCAAATATTTTTTTGAAAAACTCGGGTGCTTTTCTGCTAATCAGACTGCCATCACCCTAGAAGGGGTGAGACAGTGATGCTGCCATCGAGAGAAAGTGTCGTACGCCCCCATCTCTCTACCAAGGTCTCGGTCGAATCGAACGGCCTTCACACCCTGCCTCACATGATTCCATTATATATTACAT
>WTJX01000207.1 GCA_011524675.1 Cytophagales bacterium | reverse complement strand
GAGTATAAGGACCATTATGAATTTTCATCTGCTCCCTCAAATTCCTTTCCAGTTCAGCACGTTTTTTAAACCACAATTATTTTTTGTCTGCCTAATTAAAAATGAATGATTTCAATTTACGATTGAACAATTGACTATTTACAATTTTGGTACATAAAGGAGTAAAGACATAGAGACGTAAGAACATAGAGACGTTAAGAGCTGGATTTCATTCCACGAAAGTGGAATTCAAAAAATATGTCAAAATACAGGCACATGTTTACTATAACTCTGGATGGCTTGTTCTACTAAGGTTTTTAACTCAAATGAATTCTGAGTCTCAAAAATAAGATGAATGATTTTTTCTACCAGATTGATATCTGCCTTTAAAAGTTCGTATTTACTTTGATATAAATATTTGATTTCTTGTTCGGGTTTATCATTTAGGTTGGCATTACATATTTCATCATCTATTTTTGGATCAAGAATATCAAAATCAATACCTCCGATTTTTTGGGAGATATAGACAAGATAATCTTCTATAAAAGATTGATGCGTTTGAGCACACAAGACAAGATGTAATTTGGGTTCTATTTCTCTTTCTAAGGTCATATGTAGTAATGCATATGTTTTTTGTAAATAATAGATCAACCCTTCGTATTCTATAAATGATTGGTGTGTTTCCTGTTTACTTAGTACGCCACACTTAAACTTTGAAAGCATTTTTCCTACAGCTAATGTATTATGACCAGAAATCATATTAAAATTATTGCTACAGTCTCTGCCTAAATATGAAGCAATGATATCTGAACCTCCTGGGTGTTTGGATAAATAGCTTGATATGTCAAAAACATTACCATCGATTATTATCCATCCATCATGAGTTTTATAATGTCTAGCAACCTCACTTTTCATGATTTCTTTAGATACATCACTCAATACTTGTATGTTAGTATGAGGTTTATCTGTTTCAGCTTTTCTTTCTAGAATAGAAATTTTCAACTCATTGCTTACCTCTATCCAAGTTTCGGAAGAGATATATCTCTCATGCCCAGAAGTAGATTGATTCCTACCAGACAAGGTCGCTACACCTAGGTAGTTAAACACTTTAGACACATGTTTATCAAGAAATCCTCCTTTGCCACAATATTCATCAATCAAGTTATTAAATGAACGTATTATTTTGCCTGAATGGTCTTTGTTACTAAGTGTTATAAATTTATTACGGAAATTAATTTCTTTCATTCTGCTAACAAATTTTTGAGTCTTGATGTCGAGCAAGGAAAAACCTGTACCTATTACATATTTACCATAAAAAGAATCATATTTTTCTCTATTGATGAGTGCATCTAATACATGTAACATGGGTGTACTCGTTCCGCTTGTACCTCCTTGAGGATAGTTGGAGGGAGCAAGGGCAAACACACCAACCGTTTTTGACCACAAAACGGGGTCACAATACGTTTTACTTTTTGCCACGGGACTTATTTTCATTAAAACCCTTGTCGTCTTTTTAATCAACTCACTAATTTCATCAAGAATAATAGAAATTTCGTCTATTTTCTCATCAGATGACTTGTCAGTATCATCAAAGAGTTCTTCTATAGTACAGATTTTTTGAATGATTGGAGATAAGATAGCATGAATTTCTACAAAAGACATATAGAAAACACGTTCTGCCATATTTCCAAATGAAGAAACTAAAGGTGTGATATTTTCTATTTTAATATGATCTAGCTGATATGGATAGTCATCTACGAACTTAAAATTATTTAAAAATAAATCACAACCGCTTTGATATGGCATCGGATTTCTTTTCAAACGTACACATATATTTCTCCAAGGTATTTCTATAGCACTGGGCAAAGTACCATGCTCTATATTATTTCTAGGTATTAGATAATTTCTAAGTCCATGTCTCCAATAAGCAGAAGCAAGAATACTGATAACTATTGCCGCATAAGGAAGGTGATGATTGTCTAATTTATCGGTATCTAAAACAGGAAGCTGCTCTAATACATCTTGGGATCTATTTGAATAAAATAGTTGAGGTACTTGCTGTACCACTTCATTCCATATAGTAAACTCTTTTGGTAAAAAAGTTAATGTTGGCTTGTGAGGTAAAAAACCGTTTTCTATAGACAAATTCCCATCAATATACTCTCCTGAATTTAGTTCTTTTTGAATAAATGATCTAAGTGTTTGTGATGATACTGGTAATTTTATTTTAGTTATCATGATTAAAAAATTTTTAAAATATAATTAAAATTATTCTCTCAAAATTCAAGCCAGTAATCAAGACTATTTTAGCTTATTATCCAACTATTTTTGCGTACCGTATAGTATCTGTTAGCTAAACTATGTGTAATATAGCTTTTTGCCGTTAGCACTTAACACATATAAAATGCCTAACGTAAAACCTAGAACTCAGTCAAAAACGCAATAGCATCAAGACGTACTTTACTGAATGCTTAGCATTTTATATATTTGCTCAAACTAAGGTTACATCAAAAGCCAAGAAATGAGCACTCAATACACAACACAAAATAGCCTACTGTTCAATCATCATGCGATGAATACTACTTTTGCTATTCGCTTTCCAACAACCTTAGCCAATACCTATGAATTGGAAGCCATAGCAGGCAATTGCTTTCAAGAAATAGATCGCTTAGAAGATTTATTGAGTCGCTTTAGAGAAGAAAGTGAAATAGCACAAATCAATAGGCTCAAAACAGGAGAGCAATTGATCTTACATGAGGATACTTACCGCATTTTGCAGCAGGGTTTTGAATTGTATATGCTTACGCAAGGAATCTTTAACATCACAATAGGGGCGCACACATGGACAGAAGAGCACAAAGACAAGGGAGATAGTTACGCTATCAATGACAAAGGGGCTTTTTCTCTGGATACTGAAAGACCTATCATCTATTGCATACAAGAAGGTAGGCAATTAGATTTAGGAGGGATAGGTAAAGGCTATGCTTTAGATCAACTTAAAAAAATACTTGCAAACCTAAGCATCCCCTCTGCACTACTATGCGCTGGCAATAGTACTTATTTGGCGATAGGCGAAGGGCAGTGGGATATCTCTTTGACAGGAGTACAAGAGCAACAGAAAATAACGCTAGAAAACATGGCTTTGAGCGTCTCTGGGACGAGCATACAAGGAAGTCATATCGTCAACCCTTTTGCCATAGAAGATTGCACTTATTCGTCTCTCAACCTTTGGCTCACTTGCAATGAAGCAAGCTATGCAGACGCTTTTTCTACCACTTGCTTTTTATTGAATAATGAAGAATTGAAAAGTTTTTTAGAGCAAAACAGCAATATCACTTCTGTCTTTGTAGAAGCATCAGAGTCTAAACAAATCATGCAAATCAAATAAACTAATCGTTAGACTCTGTTCTATTATATTTTTGTATTTCTACGACCAACTGTTTTTTGATGTCTGCTATACGTTGCAATACCTTCAAATAAAAGACATTGTTCCTTTCAGTATTAAAAACTTGTGTGAGCATAGTTGTCAGCGTTTGAGATGCCAACGAAGCATTAAGCAAATACTTTTTACCTTCTGTATTCTCAGGCATAGTTCTACCCTTTAGAATATAAACAGGAATTTGCTTTGCAGAAACGAGTAACATTTCTTTTTCTTGCTTTTTTACAATTTTGGGAAAATAAGACAATAAAACATCTAGTTCTTTGTATACTCTTTTTGATACCTCCCATAAAGTATCCTTATTTGGATCATTCATTTATACCTATTGTTTTGTAAGACTATGAAGTAAAAAACTTCAAAATAATTAGAAATAAAGGCAAAAAATAAGTTTTGCATAGCTAGTTACTAGTATATAAACAATTACATATCAGCCAGTTAACAACTAGCACAAACCATAAACAACAACTATGCCTTTTCTTAAATAT
>WTJX01000197.1 GCA_011524675.1 Cytophagales bacterium | reverse complement strand
TTTTTGCATTATTCATTATCACCAAAGAAACTTTTTAAAAATGAAAAAAATAAAAACTATCTTATCATTAATTATCCTTTTTGGAGCTTTGTCTTTCTCATGTGAAGACCTAGTAGAAGAATCAGAATCTACAGAAGGAAATATCAAAGGTACTGTTGTTTTAAGTGAAACAGATATTACCATAGAAGAAGTACAAATAGAATGTAATGGTGTACAAGTAATAAGCGGTAGTTTGGGAGACTTTAGTTTTGAAAACATCGCAGAAGGCACATATACCGTTAACGTTTATCACCCAAAGTATGAGTCTCTCACGGTAGAAGTAGAAGTTGTTGGTGGTGAGACTGTAGAGCTAAAGCTAGAACTAATACTACGTGAATCACTTCTCAATATCACATCTGATGACTTTGTAATTATTGGTGAAGATACTACGACTACCATATTTTTAGATTCTTCTGAAACACAGTCAAGTTTTAACATCAACAATGAGGGTGGTGAAGTGCTCAGTTGGACCATATCTTCAAGTGAGAACTGGGTATCTTTCAATAAAATTAGCGGTACTGACGATTTCGAGATTTTATTTGAGGTAGATAAAAGTAACATCTCACAAGCTTATGATACTGCAACAATCATTGTTACTGATATAAAAAATGGAAGTGAAAGCATTAGCCTCATCGTAAAAAAGCAGTTACCTCAGCTTGAAATTGCTTCTAATGATTTTAATGATGATGATATACTCGACTTTGGTCTTGAGCTTACCAACGGTTTATCATTCGATATTTATAACGCTGGTGGTAATTATGATATGGAGTGGTCTATTTCTAAAGACAAAGACTGGTTACAGTTTGACAATAATTACACTGGTCTAAATGATGAAACCATTGCTTTATCTATAGATAGAAATTTCATGGACATATCGTACGATACAGCAACCATTGTCATTACTCATTTGGAAACTATGCTTACAAAAACAGTAACTGTAGCCGCAGAGAAAGCAATACCTATTTTAGCAATTAGCTCTGATGACTTTACTATCACGGATCAAGACACCCTCATAGATTTTGGCTTTTCTAGTACCAATAAAAGCTTTGCTATTAATAATGCTGGAAATGGTGTTTTGAATTGGGAAATAAGTAGTACAGCAGACTGGCTTACGATCAGTGATAAAAACGGTAGTGGAAGTAAAAACATTAACTTAACAGTCCAACGAGACGCAATGATTTACCCATACTTAAGCACGGCTATCACTATTCGTGATACTGACAAGGGCAAAGAAAAAACGGTGAAAGTAATTTTAGAAAAAGACTTTTCAAGTAATATGGTAGCGGGAGTTTTATCCTTTTCTGAGGAGTTAGCTTATCTTTATACTTCTTCTACTGATGAGGCTACGACCAACGACATTCATTTTAGTGATGATTTTTTCTACGTAGCAAGCAAAAACGGGTCTAAAATAGTACAATACAACCATCAATTTCATTACACCCAAACTTTCAATCAAAGTTTCACAGGAGAAGCCTACAGCATGACAAACATAGGAAAGGATTTGTATTACTCTGACAGTCAAAATAATGCCATCTACAAGATAACTAATGAAAGTACTTTAAATACAAGCGCTCATATCAACCTACCTAATTCTCCTAGAGGTATGTGCACAGATAATGAGCAAAATATTTGGGTTTGCTATGGCAATGCGTCTATCAGAAAGTTCAACGGCAGCAATACACAGCTCTTAGACTTCACGATTGATGATATTGCTACAACAGGGCAGGTGGTTGATATAGAAGTGATTGAAGGAAGGATTTTTGTTTTGAGCAAACAATATATTTACGAAGTGAATACTACAGGAGCTATTCTAAACTCAATACAGCTATCAAATAACTCAGCCTATACAGACAAATACCTCACTTCCGACAAGAACAACTATTTATATGTATCAAGAAATTATGCAAAAGTAGATGTCGATGGAGAAATTTTCAAAGTCGATAAAGAGCTTAATGATAAGACCCTTATCGTAAATAACCAGGTAGCTTATTCCCCTGCATCTCCCCATGGTTATGGTGGTATCGCCATGTTTAATGGTTTATTATTTATAAACCAAGAGGGCTACAACTTACTTGAAGCATACAAATAACTTTTAGCAATAAAACATGTTGATTGTAATTCACTTACAATCAACATGTTTTATTGAATTCAGAAAACACTAGGGCTATAGCATTTTAAAAATAGACTGATATTTTTTTCTTAACGCTACAGCTCTTTTTAATCTTTTCTTACCACTTTCGTGGAATAAAATCCAGCCGTATTTTGATTTCACTATTTAATAAAATTTACTGATTTTCTTTGTATAGCAGTAGCTGCGCATTTAAAATTAGACAAACGCGGGCAAAAAAGCTTATTTCATAGTTATTCATTCGTTTTATTTCACTTCAATAAATCTACCTTCGCTTATAAGGAAGTTACGCTTACCTATACTTACTTTTTCTCCTTCTCTCAAATCCATGAGGTTATCTATATCTTCTTCTATCGTATGAACAGAGCCCTTAGTCGCTCTGGCTAACTCTAAGTACTGTATATTTACACCAAGCTGTGTACCACACAAAATGATTCTAACAGGACGGTCTATTTTATTTATGAATTTATAATCACGCATATTTGCCCAGTTATCAGCAATCAAAACCACATCACCGCAATTTTTACATTTATTCAATCCTTTGAGCAATGCTTCTACATCATTTTCGGGTGCATCACCACCTCCTCCATGTGACATACATTTATACGCGATTCTTTGTAATTGATCAAAATCATCTGCTCTGGAGTAATAAATCCCTCCAGTGTCCCCCGCTTTTTTCTTATGGTCTGGTGTATTGTCTCCATCATTGAAGAAAACAAAATGTTGTGTTTTCTTTTTATCAATATTCAACCGATGCCACACCAGTAACTGAGCTGAATATGGGGACATACTACCAGTCAAGTCACAAAGCACCAACATCTTATCCCAATGTTTATTCCTATTGAAAGATGCCGATACAGTAGTATCTACAAAATAATCTCCATAGTCAAATGCTTCAACTATAGGATATGCATCAGTTTCTTCAAAAGCATCTTCATAAGATATATCAAAGCCTTTATCTCTTACTTCTTCTTCTGTAATGACAGCTAAAGAAGTATCGGCAACAGGAGTAACATACGCTAAAGCCGTATCAATCATTTGATCTACAAAGGTAATTTCAGCTTGCATACTTTCTTTGGTAGGCTGAGGTCTGTAATAAATGACAAAACCATGAAACAATTGTTTTGCACTCAACTCCGAATCAGCACCTGTTTGTTCTATTACCTTCCATTCTATTTCTATATGCTCATCATCTGATAACTGAATAAGAGATAAATACAGATAGTATAACCTTTCTCTGTTAAGTTCCTCTTGTTTAAAATTCGGGTCAGATTTAAAATCAGAATAAACATAAGTAATATACCTTATATGAGCATTTTTGAGTTTAGCCAAAAGAATGGAATCTTTCACTCTATTTGCCCCAAAGTCTAAAGGTAAAGTAACATACTTAAACGAAGTACTATCTAAGAATTCGTATTCAGTAAGCTGTGTTGGTTTATCAAGAATGCTATCAAAAATTGGTATAATTGAATTGGGGACTATTTCTTCTCTGCATGACACTAAGCCGATAAGTAGTGTCGTAAGTATTAATATTACTTTTTTCATTACTTTAATTTCTTTTTCACCACTTTCGTGGAATAAAATCCAGTCCATTTGAGTATCTAATATTGAGTCGTAAGTACATAGTTTGAAGCATTAATCTTAAAGACTCATCTCTAATCACTGAAAACCTCATTCATTTTTTCATTGCTCCACCCCGCATACTGGCTCATCCCTAAAAACAGACTAAGGTCTGTTTTTTTAA
>WTJX01000530.1 GCA_011524675.1 Cytophagales bacterium | reverse complement strand
ATATTTCTCTACAGTTAAAAAAAATACAAAGAAGAGATCGTTTTCTATTCCAAGAGCGAGGAGCCACAGATCTCTATGTAGGATGGCCGTTTATACAAGGTAAGTTTCAAGACGATAGTGTAGTGCGTTGTCCTTTACTATTCTTTCCTGTACAACTCAGCAAAAATGAACAGCACTGGTCTTTAGCCTTGCGAAAAAATGTCCCTATCACCTTCAACAAAAGTTTTCTCTTGGCTTATGCTCATTTCAATATCATTAAGATAGACGAGCAATTGTTTGAAACCTCAATCGAAGACTTTGATAAAGACTTTAAGCGTTTTAGGGTAGAGCTGTATCAATTGCTAAAAGAGAGTTCTTTGGAAATCAATTTCAATCAAGAATTGCTTCAAGATAAGCTACTCCCTTTTTCTTCTCAAAAGAAATCAACCTTAGATAAAGAAGAGCGTACAGGAGTATTGAAGTTATACCCTCAGGCTGTGCTAGGTTTCTTTCCACAAGCAGGATCATATCAGTCATCAGACTATGAACGGATGATTGCTAGCAATCTATATGACACTATAGAAAAATTGTTTGATGCAAAATCTCCATTTGTAAAAACAAGAGAACAATTTCCACTTTACTATACCGCAGACGAAAAGTCTATCAAAGAAGAGCAGCTTTTATCTCTCTTTCCAACAGATGCTTCGCAAGAAATGGTAGCACGCTTAGTGAAACAAGGGAAATCTTTGGTAGTAGAGGGACCTCCAGGTTCAGGGAAATCACAATTAATATCTAACCTTATTTCTGATTATTTGTCCAAAGGCAAAAAAGTATTGGTCGTATGCCAAAAAAGAGCCGCCTTAGATGTTGTCTATGAACGTTTAAATCAAAAAGATTTCTCAGAATTTGTTTCCTTGGTACATGATTTTAAAAACGACCGTAAACAGATATATGAAAAGCTGTACAAACAAATAGAAAAAATACAAGAGTATAAGTTTAGAAATACAGATTTAGATACCATTTATTTGGAAAGAAATTTTTTGAAAGCAAGTAGAAAAATTGATGAAATAGTAGAGCAGTTAGACGAGTTTAAAGCGGCATTGTTTGATACCAAAGAGGTAGGTGTTAGCGTCAAAGAACTCTACCTTAGTTCTGACCCCAGTAAAGACTTTATTTCTCTCAATGATTGTTACCGTTACTTTACAAAAGATAAGATTGTTGACTTTCAAACTAAGCTTACTCATCTATGGGAATATACACAGTTATTTGAAAATGAAAATTATCTCTTAAAAGATAGAAAAAGTCTCGCAGGTAAAGGTGTACAATACAAACAGGAGCTGATATCATCTTTATTAGACGTATTTGAAACCGAACTTCAATTTAGAACAGATACTAAAGCTATCCTTGCAGATGAAATAAACATAGAGCAAGGTATTCAATTCTATACGTTTGCCGATACTATAGATCAATTAACCCAACTCTTGTCTTCAGAGCGAGTATATCGCTATTACCAAGCGATCTTAGACAAACGCATAGATGAGCAGTGGTTGTTTACCAAAGAAAAGGTAGTCATGGATTTGTATCGTGAAGGTGTGGACTTATCCATCAGAACAATAGATTTAGGTCATTTTCATAAAGTATTTGATAAGTATATTAAAGCAAGAAAAAACATTTTTCAAAAAATAAAATGGGAACTCTTTGGTAAAGACAAAGCCATTGTCAAGAAAGCTATGCAGGCGAATAATCTTCGTTGGGCAAATGCAGGCTTCAAGATTATGGAAAAAAGACTCAATAATAGATTGAATCTAGAACATATCGTTACTGAGTTTGAAGAATGCCATTGGTTAGAAGAAGTACCTACCAATTTGGACTTGGAACATTTCAAAAAATGGTTTAATGCTTGGCATGTTGCTGCGGAAGCAAAAAAAGGCGCAGACCAACTAAGGGAGATGACGGTATATCTCAAACTAAAAAATTGTACCTATGAAGATTTTATCACTAGAGTTCAAAAATTATTGGCTTTATGCGAGCAATTAGAACACAAGCATAAACATTGGCTTCAGACATTTACTAAACCTCAGCTGAGGAAGCTATTATCTAGTTCACATACCGCAGACAGATATATCAGCACGTTAAACAAAGACTATGACGCATTATCGCAATACGATGAAATGGTCAATAATTTTAGTGTAGAAGAAAGAGAATTGCAACTAAAACTCTTCCGACAAAGAGGAGACTTAAGCCTTCAGGAAGTCTTGGCCGTATTTAATAATAGTATCGCTTTGGCATGGATAGACCATTTGGAAATAAAGCATCCCATACTAAAAATACCTAGCACTACATCTCTTGAACTACTGGAGACGGAATTAGCTAATGCCTTAGATGAAAAAAAGAAGTTGAGCAAGGAGATACTTTTGCTTAAGCTAAGAGAACAAACCTATAAAAATGTAGTCTATAATCGTTTGCATAATATTGTAACGTACAGAGAACTAAAACATCAAGTAAGTAAAAAAAGAAAGATTTGGTCACTACGTAAACTCATAGATCACTACATAGACGAAATATTAGACTTAATACCTTGTTGGTTGATGTCACCAGAATCTGTATCTGCCATTTTTCCATTGCAAAACGATTTTGACTTAGTCATCTTTGATGAAGCTTCACAGTGTTATGTAGAGAAAGGATTCCCCGCCTTGTACCGAGGAAAACAAATTGTTATTACAGGAGATAGCAAACAGCTCAAACCCAATGACTTATATGCCAACCGATGGGAGGAAGAGGAGGAAGAACAAGCTGCCTTTCAGGTAGATTCTCTATTGGATTTTGCCTCTTTATATTTAGAAAAAGTCCAACTACAAGGGCACTACCGTAGCAATGCTTTAGAGTTAATCGACTTTTCTAATCAACATTTTTATCAAGGAAACTTACAGATGCTTCCTTACAAAGAGCATATCAACAATAGTGAGCCTGCCATCGACTATCAAAAGGTAGATGGACTTTGGGAGTCGGGAATTAATAGGCTAGAAGCACAAAAAGTAGTACAGCTAGTCTTTGCTTTGATGACTTCTGGCAAAGAGAGTATTGGAGTGGTTACATTCAACGCAAAACAACAAGGACTTATCCAAGACCTATTAGAACAACATGCTACAGAACAAGGCTACGAGTTACCTCCATTACTTTTTGTCAAAAACATAGAGAATGTTCAAGGAGACGAAAGAGAAATCATTATTTTTTCGGTAGGCTATGCACCCGATCAAAAAGGAAAAGTCAATTTACAGTTTGGTAGCTTAAATGCTGTAGGTGGTGAAAACAGACTCAATGTAGCCATAACAAGAGCTAAACAAAAAGTAATTGTAGTTACAAGTATTTTGCCACATCAGCTCAATGTAGAAAACACAAAAAATGAAGGTCCTAAGCTTTTCAAAGCCTATTTGAAGTATGCCTTAGACGTATCACAAGGCAACTTTAGCCCTCAATTAAACGCTAGTACTACTTTCTCTCAAGAGTGGTATTTGAAAAAGCATATAGAAAAGCACTCCGTTCTCAAAGCTTATGATTATGCCGTGATTGATGAATTTCCTTTTTCAGATTTGCTTTTGAGAAAAGGTAAACAATTTTTTAATGTTATTTCTACAGATGATGATCTCTATTATAGGACTAGCTCTAGTAAGCATAGCCATGGTACAGAACGCAAGATGTTGAAAAAAAGAGGGTGGAACAATGAAAGGTTATACAGCAGGAATTATTGGAATAATAAACAAAAGATAGAAGAAAAACTGCTAAGAATAGTAGGGGAGGAGAGAAAGTGATTTTTAGCAGTTAGCACTTATTTTGTAAGTATTTGGTTATGCATGTTTAGTTCTTTTGCAGGCAAAAAAGTAATAAAGGCTAGATTTTTTCATGTTACTTTTCCTTAGATGAAAAGTAACCAA
>WTJX01000006.1 GCA_011524675.1 Cytophagales bacterium | reverse complement strand
AGCCATCATTTTTGTTGCAGACGAAGGCAGAGAAGAAGAAGTTATCACACGACTTTCTAGAATAGGCTTCGATAATACCTTAGGCTACCTCAAAGGTGGCATGAATGCATGGAAGACAGCACAGAAAAAGACCGCATTTATTGAATCTATACCTGCACAAGCCTTTACGGACATAGCAGAACAGCTAGATGTACAGGTATTGGATGTACGAAAACCGAATGAATATAAGTCCGAACACTTAGAAAAAGCGACTAGCTTTCCTTTGGATTTTATCCATGAAAAACTTGCAACCCTTGACAAGAAAACATCTTACTATGTACACTGTGCTGGTGGCTATAGGTCTATGATAGCATGCGCTATCTTAAAGTCAAAAGGCTTTGAGCAAGTAATAGACATCAAAGGAGGTTTTGCTTCCATCAAGAAAACTACATTGAAAACTACAGACTACATTTGTCCTTCAACAATATAAACCATGAACTCATTCATCTCATTTATCAGCCAAGCATGGGCTTGGTACGTAGCAGGACCTATCATAGCCACCACTATGTTTTTATTATTGTTCTTTGGAAAATCACTAGGCATATCATCCAATCTAAGGAATATTTGTGCTATGCTTGGAGCAGGAAAAAAATGCAATTTCTTCGATTACGACTGGAAAAAACAAACTTGGAACATGGTCTTTGCCTTAGGTTTGGTGATAGGAGGATATCTGAGCAGTACGTTTTTAACCTCAACGCATAGCATTGAGCTATCACAAGCTACACTGCATGATTTGCATGCTTTGGGTATAAAGGATGCAGGTGAAAGCTTAAATCCTCAGATGATTTTTAGCTTTGAACAACTCCTTACATTCAAAGGCATTGTATTTATGGTAGTAGGTGGTTTTTTGATAGGCTTTGGTACGCGCTATGCAGGAGGATGCACTTCTGGTCATGCCATCAGCGGACTATCCAACTTACAACTCCCCTCCCTCATTGCCGTCATTGGCTTTTTTATTGGAGGCTTGATTACAACTTACTTTTTGATTCCTATACTACTAAAATAGAAATCGTGTAAGCTAGTTTTTTTGAATGAGTTACAAAGTTAAAAGTTTAAGGTTTAAAAAATTAATTATAAACTAAATAATAAAAGTACATAGCTCAAAGCTAATGACTCATAGCACAAAAACTTTTTCAACTTGAACACTCGCATACACGAACACCTGAACACATTTATAACACATGAAATTTATCAACTATTTATTTTTAGGAATTGTTTTTGGCGTTACACTATCCAAAGCAGAAATCATCTCTTGGTATAGAATATACGAGATGTTTAAGTTCCAATCATTCCATATGTACGGTGTCATAGGCTCAGCCGTAATCACAGGCTTGCTCTATGTACAACTTATCAAAAGGTGGAAGATAAAAAACACGGACGGTGTAGTCATTGATATAAAACCAAAAGAAAAGAGTATCAAAAGGTATCTTTTCGGAGGTATTATCTTTGGATTGGGCTGGGCACTGACAGGAGCATGCCCCGGGCCACTGTTTATTTTGATAGGAAACGGTACGCTAGTAATGTTAGTAGTATTTTGTTCTGCCCTACTTGGCACCTATGCCTATGGTAAGCTAAAAGATAAATTGCCACATTAGAAAGCCAAAAAGGTAAGCATTCGGTTAACTCTTTACTAGCAAAAAACTAATATAGGTCGTTTACCGAATACTTACTATAGTAGATAAAAAGCTAGTTTACATAAAATCACACTATCTAGCCTTTACAAAAGGGCTGCATTAAGTACAAGGTACAAAGTACTAAGTACAAAGAATAACACCTTCTTTCTAAACTGTTAAAGCACTAAAAAGAGCATACTGTCTTTTTTATGCTTTCATTTTCTTGGTACTTTGTACTTTATACTTCGTACTATTAAACGACAATTTAGTTTTTGCTTTACTATAAAAACTACTTCATATTCGGAATAGCTTCCAACAATCGCTTAGTATAATCTTTTGTAGGATTTTGATATATTTCTTTGGCGGTATTCATTTCTACGATCTTACCTTTGTTCATCACAATCACCTCGTCAGAAAAGAAATTGATGACCGAGAGGTCATGAGAAATAAAGATATAAGTCAAGTCAAACTCTTCTTGCAAGTCCAATAGTAAGTTGAGTACTTGTGCCTGCACAGAAACATCTAGCGCAGAGACCGACTCATCACATACAATAAACTCTGGTGATACTGCCAATGCACGAGCAATGCTTATACGCTGTCGCTGCCCACCCGAAAACTCATGCGGATAGCGAGAGATATGCTCTGGCTGCATCCCTACCTTTTCTAAAAGCCACAATGCCTTTTCAACACGTTCTTTTTTGCTCTTGCCTATCCCATTGAGTATCATCGGTTCTATGATGATCTCACCAATAGTCATCCGCGGGTTGAGCGATGCCATAGGGTCTTGAAAAATGATTTGTATTTCTGAGCGTAAGGCTTTTAGCTGCTCTTTGGAGTATTTGGTAATGTCTTTACCTTTGTAAATAACCTGCCCAGCCGTAGGTTTCAATAAGCGCAAAATTGCCCTTCCCAAGGTAGTCTTCCCACAGCCAGACTCCCCTACTAGTCCTAATGTCCTTCCCTTACGAAGTTCAAAACTTACACCATCTACCGCATGTGTATATTCTTTAGTCCTATTAAACAATCCTCCTTTGATAGGGAAATGTACCTTCAAATCATTTACGGTCAATAATACAGGATGCTTGTCTTCATCAATAGTATAATCCTTTTCGTAAGGCTGCTTTTGCGAATCGCTTGGTACTAACTCTGTACCATCTTCCGCCATAAAATCACTGACGGTCAATAGTCTTTTTGGGTTTTGTCCCAATGCAGGGCGACAGGCCAATAAACTCTTGGCATAAGGATGTTGTGGCGTATTGAATATCTTTTGTGTATTTCCTTGCTCCATTACCTTTCCACGGTACATAACCACTACTTCATCTGCGATGTCAGCCACTACCCCCAAATCGTGGGTAATAAAAAGTACGCCCATACCATACTTCTTTTGTAATGAAGCGATCAACTCCAATACCTGCTTTTGTATGGTAACATCTAGTGCCGTAGTAGGTTCATCTGCTATTAATAGCTTAGGTTCGCAAGCAATCGCCATAGCAATCATGACACGCTGCTTTTGCCCTCCTGACATTTCATGAGGGTATTTCTTGATACTCATCTCAGGATTGGGAATCCCTACTTGATCCAGTAAATCAATAGATCGTTTCAAAGCCTCTTTTTTAGTGAGTTTTTTATGTAAGATAAGTACTTCACTTAGTTGCGCCCCAACAGTAAATACAGGATTCAAAGAAGTCATCGGCTCTTGAAAAATCATAGACACCTCATTCCCTCGCAACGCTCTCATTTCATGCTCTGGCAAACCAATCACATTTTTGCCGTTAAGAATTATTTCACCAGAAGTAATTTTCCCGGGAGGAGACTGGAGCAATTGCATAATAGCAAGAGAAGTTACCGACTTCCCAGAGCCAGACTCACCTACGATGCCTATGGTCTGCCCTTCGCAAACGTCAAAAGAAACATTGCGTACAGCCTTCGTCGTACCCTCAGAGGTATTGAATTCTATACTTAAATTTTTTACCGATAGTAATGTTTTCATGAGTTTAAAATGTGTTCAAGTATTCTTGTATTCAAGTGTTCAAGTTGAAAAAGCCTTGAGCAATGAGCTTTGAGTTTTTTAAGTATCTAGTTATTAGTATCAAGTCTTTAATATCAAGTGTATTTAACACTAATCACTATTTTTAAGGACTTTTAGCTCAAAATAATAAATAGTCAATAGTCTAGTCGTAAATTAAAGCCCTTCATTTTTTAATTACTCCTACATTCAACTAGCTAAGTACACACATTGCTTATAAACCTGATAAGGAGACTT
>WTJX01000467.1 GCA_011524675.1 Cytophagales bacterium | reverse complement strand
GCCTTTTTAGTTAATAACAAAGCAGTCAAAAATGTAATAATACCTAATATATTACCTATACTTGATAATGATCGTATGCCGATAATTGAAAGAATATATAATATATAAATAGTTTTTGTGTAAGGTATGTCTTTTAAACTGCTATTTTGTGTCATCTCGTCCATTGTTTTATGTTAAAGTCATGATTTTTTCCTCTTTAGGTACTTTAGTATTTAATTCCATCAAAACTCCTTTTGAAAGCGTATAGTAATGATTTTTATACGCTTTTAGTCCTCTCTCCTTGATATAGTAGTCAATAATAAATTGCCCAGGTCCGTTAAATAATTCTTCTATTTCTCCATTTTCTTTGATGTTTACACTCAAAAAATAATCAGGTTGTCTTTCTTTACCATGCGGAAAGTAGCTATATCCTTTGAAAGTAGCTTTTATTTGAACTTTTCTTCCTGTACTTTTTTCTTCTCCGTCATGAATAGGTTCATTCTCTGGGTACAGCTCAATACCGTATTTTTCAGCACATAATACCTCTCCTATATCTCCTACAAGTTTACCATCAAGGCTAAAGTTTTTTCCTTCATATTTCTCTCTTAATTTTTGCGTTATTTCAAGTAATTCTTTTATCTCTTTCATTGTATGTCTTTATCATTTGTAACCTAGTGCTGTTATATCATTTTAGAAAATCTTAGTTTAATGCTTGTCCCAAAGGAAACGCCCAAAAATAACCAAGTAGGCTTAGATTGAAAAACTTATTAGTTGTAAATAGGGGGGCTAAAGAAATATAAAAATGCTAAACTTTAGTTAGTTTGAATTAGTTTTGTATTTATGAATAAAGAAGATTTAAAAGACAAGCTCACGCCCCTACAATACAAAGTAACTCAAGAGAAAGGTACAGAGAGGGCTTTTACAGGAGAATACTATCAAAAAACAGATGAAGGAGACTATAACTGTGTGGTATGTGGGGAAACATTATTCTCTTCTGAAACCAAATATGACTCGGGTTCTGGATGGCCAAGTTTTTATGATGTGATAGCACAAGGCAAAGTAAAAGAAATAAAAGATACCAGCCATGGTATGCTCCGTACAGAAGTGGTTTGCTGTAATTGTAACGCACACCTTGGGCATGTATTTCCCGATGGTCCTAAGCCTACAGGTATGCGCTATTGCATTAATTCTGCTTCTTTAGATTTTTCTACTAGAAAGAAAAAAAGCTAAGAGAAGGCTTTGTATGACGCCGAATAAGTGCAAAAGATGGTTTTGCAAAGCCTTCTAAGATACATTAGTAATCACTGCATACAAATTATACGAATGATCGGCATATTTTTCCAAAGATGCCAAAAGCTCACGTATCAATACACTTTCGTGCAAAGACATATTCGATACATTTTTCTTTTTATTGATTTTAGCCTTTAAGCTAGAGAGTAGTTCATTGATTCTAATTTCTAATTTATCGGCTATTTCACTTGTATCTTGTTTATCCAATGAGTTAGACATCTCTGTCAAGGTGTTTTTTGAGTATTCATGAATCATCTCGGCAGCTTGTATCAAGTTTTTATTGATCTTAGGGATAAATTGTCTATCTAGTTCATTAATATCCTTTAAATTAAATGACAGTTTAAAACTTGCATCTGCAAGCATATCTAAGTCTTTTAGCACGCCAAGCATATTTACCACTGTATTAGAAGTATCTTCGCTAATGTTTGTTCTAGACAATTCACTGAGGAAGTTAGCCGTAGATTTTCTACTGTTCTCAATGACTATTTCCTTGTCGGGTACGTCTTCAAACATCTCATTCGTGTTTTTATTATTTTTAAGCACATCTAGGATATCTACAAATATGGTTTGAATAATGGTCAACTGCTTTTTTATCTCTCCCATAGCTTCCATGATCGCAATTTCGGAGGTGTCGATAATGTTTTTACCCAAGATCAAATCCGTTCTAAACTGAGTAGTACTTTGCTCAGGAACGATACGACATACTATTTTGATCAGCGAAGGAATAAAACCAATAAAAATAAGCGTATTGCATAGGTTGAAAGTAGTGTGAAATACAACCAATACAAGCGAATGGTAATAAGAAGGTTTACTGGAGGAAACAAAGAATAAGTTTACAAGGGACTCTATCATATGAATAAAAGAAGAGAAGAATAATAACACCCATAGTACCCCAAAGAGGTTAAAGATCAAGTGAATGTATGCCGATCTCTTAGCCCAAATGTTTCCTACCAAGGCAGCAAGTAAAGCTGTGATGGTAGTCCCAATGTTTTCTCCCAAAAGCATAGCTATAGCACTTTCTATAGGCAATATCCCTTGACTTACTAATACTAGGGTAATACTTAGTGCTACAGAAGAAGACTGTACTATGATGGAAAGTAGTGTACCCAAAAATACAAATAGGATGATATTGATAGTACTAGGAGAGTGGATACTTGCCAAAAATTCAAATAGTGATGGGTTATCACTCAAGTTAGGTACGGCTTCTTTCATAAAGTTAAGCCCCATAAAAAGAAGTCCAAAGCCTATCGCAAATTCTCCAAAAGATTTCCATTTTTTGATGCCAGAAAACAGTAAGGGCGCAGAGATCCCTATCAAAGGGAGAGCTAAGGCAGAGATACTTATCTTAAATGCCAGTTCTGGCAAAATTAGTAGCCAACCTGTGATAGTCGTTCCTATGTTTGCCCCCATGATGATGGCAGCAGACTGTGTCAAGGTCATGAGTCCTGCATTGACAAAGCTTACCACCATTACAGTAGTAGCAGAGGATGACTGGATGATGGCGGTAAGCCCAAAACCAGAAAGGACACCTAGCCAAGGGTTACCTGCCATGTAGTGCATGATTTGGCGCAGTTTCTTTCCTGCTACCTTTTGAATTCCCTCACTCATGAGCTTCATCCCGTAGATGAAGATCCCTAAGCCACCAAGTATTTCTAAAAAGTTTTGGACGTTAAATTTCACAAGGATAAAAAATTATAATTGAGAAGCCGCTTCACTATCAAGATACCATGCTAGCTTACCGCTAACAGGTTTTATATGGTTAGCAGGGTATGTCTTGCTTCTTTCTTTGCCATAAAAGATATCATCAATTTTTTCAGCCTTGTTCTCACCAGTAACCAAAAAAGCAATTTCTTTAGCCGCATTAATTACCTTTCCCGTGATGGTGATTCTTTTTTGTCCTGATATAGGGTGTGTAGCCACTTCACAAATGTTATTAGAGTCTAAAAGCTGCATCTCATGAGGGAAAATAGAGACCGTATGTCCATCGTCGCCCATACCCAGCATGATGAGGTCAAACACAGGTAATCCAGCTTCGTTTAGTGGAAGGCTATTCTTTAGCTCATCTTCATGTCTTTTGGCTTCTGCAGCAGGCTCAGACTCTCCCATGATCCTATGGATGTTCTTTTCCGCAATATTCAATGGATCAAAAAGTCTTTCTTTCGTCATCTTATAGTTGCTGTCTTCATCAGTAGGAGGGACGCATCGCTCATCCCCCCAGTAGAAGTGTACTTTGTTCCACTCGATCTTATCGACATAGCGCTCTGCCAATAAAGAAAACAATAGCTTTGGCGTACTTCCTCCCGATAGCGACCAATGAAAAACTTCTGATGCGTTTATTTTTTCTACAAGACTGTCCGCAAACTTTTGCGCAACGATTTCTTTGTCCTTATATATGTATTTTATCATTTTTGTTCAAACAAACTGCCTAAAATAATTCTTCTATTTTTTCTGTAGGTCTTGCGACTACGGCTTTACCATCTTTGATGACGATAGGTCTTTCCATCAACTTAGGGAAGTCTATCATTGCCTGTATCCATTCAGTATCAGACAGTTCTTTCCCTTTGAATTGTTCTTTATAAATCGCCTCATTTTTGCGCAACAGTTCAACAGGTTTTATCCCTAATAAGTCAATGATTTCTGTAAGCTGTGCTACC